>DATCYH010000591.1:0-1519 GCA_036570405.1 Nocardioides sp. | reverse complement strand
GGTCGCCGGGCCAGTGAGACTGGTAGGCGTAACGTGGAACGGCAACCGTGACATGACCGCAATGGTCGGCGTCTTTCGCGAACTGTCGAAACAGACTGGCGACGGGTGGCCGCCAGCTCCTGACTGACGGGCCCGCAAGATGTGCGATCTGGGTCACACCACTCGTGCGATCGCGCCGATGTTGTGGATGAGATCCTGAGCAGTCGTCTCCGACGTCCCGTGTGAGCCCAGGGAGGAGCCTTCGTACGCCCCTTCCGCCGCTTCGAGCGCCGCACCTCTGGCAACGGGAAGGGCAACACTCCGGCCGGGTCGGGCATCCTTGGAATGGAGGCCTGCCAACTGATCAGGCGGTGCCCATATTGCTGGAGCGCTATTGCGCGCCCGACGTGCCTTTGAAACCCACGCCACGCTCAGAGCGGACCTTCTCCGCCGCGTAAGCCTCCGCATTTGCTTGGAGCTGCGCCGAGTACTGCGCCTCCTCGATCAGTCCATCCAGCCAGCCTGCGAGTTGCCCGAGGAGCGTTCGGGCGGCGCTTGCGACCTCCTGCTGCTTGAACAGGATCATCGGGTCGCGAGAGATGTTGCCGGTCGCGCCCGCCGTCGAGACGCTGTCGGGAAAAAGGTCATCGAAGTCCGGGTACCCCGAGCCAACGAGCTCGCTCACCTGCTCGCGGAGTCGCGAGTAGGCCGCCGCGAGTGCTTCGTAGGCCGACGAGTGATCGACCGGCACCGACTCAAGCGCTGCCTTGATTGCTCCCCGCAGACGCATGAACCGGCCGACGTCGTTGATCGCCACGAACCCGCATCGTAGGCGAGCACCTCGCGGGAACCTGGGCCGCATCACACACCGGCCGCTTCGGGCCAAGTCTGGATTCGGTCACTGATCCCTCCGAGGAGCAAAGCGATCGCGGAAGGCCCAAAGCCGGTGGGCCACTTCATTCAACCGAGCCACGGTGTCCCCCAACGCGACCTCGTGGCGCTGGCCGTCGAAGGAGCGGAAGAAGACGATCGGGTCGTAGGGGCCACTCTCCGGTTCCACCGTGGTGACGCCATCCGCTGCCGTCGACACCACGATCGTGCGGTCAACGACGCCGCTGTAGTGAGCAAGCGTGTTCCGCAGGGTGTTCAGGTCGCGAAGCTCGGCTGGCAGCGAACCGAACTCCTCGGCCAGTTCGGGATCGGATTTGATCGCCATCTCCAAAGCACGGATCTTGTCGATCATGCGGGCACGGCTAAGCCAAGCCTCGTCTACGAAGGTTCGCTGACGCTCGTCCAGGCCGAGAAAGGCGACCAGCGCGAACCCGACGATGTTCTCCAGCCGCACCATCGCGACGATCACTTTGCCGCGCACGTACTCGGCCTGGGACTCGTCGTCTAGGTCGGGACGGTCGGTCGTGCCAAAGCCATCGTCCATGGCTCCACATTGCCCGCCATGGGCGGGCCGCGCAGCCAGGGTGGCCGCGGCGATGTTGTTGGTGAGATCCTCAGCGCCCGCCGTCGCTCCCGCATGTGACGCAGA
>DATCYH010000590.1:0-4267 GCA_036570405.1 Nocardioides sp. | reverse complement strand
GAACCGAGCAGGCCGGTGATCTCGTCCTCGCGCGCACCGTCGAAGACCGGGGTCGCGACCTTGGAGTTGGGCGCACCCTTCTCGGCGTGGATGCTGATCAAGCGCTGCTTCCAGTCCGAGTCGGCCGGGTCGTCGTGCAGGTTGAGGTCCCAACCCTGCTTGGCGAGCCAACCGAGGTGGAGCTCGAGGATCTGGCCGATGTTCATCCGTCGCGGCACACCGAGCGGGTTCAGGATCACGTCGACCGGGGTGCCGTCCTCCATGAACGGCATGTCCTCGATCGGCAGGATCTTGGCGATGACGCCCTTGTTGCCGTGACGACCGGCGAGCTTGTCGCCCACCGAGATCTTGCGCTTCTGGGCGACGTACACCCGGACCAGCTGGTTCACGCCGGGGGGCAGCTCGTCGCCGTCCTCACGGTCGAAGACCCGGACGCCGATGACGGTTCCGGACTCACCGTGCGGCACCTTCATCGACGTGTCGCGAACCTCGCGCGCCTTCTCACCGAAGATCGCGCGGAGCAGGCGCTCCTCGGGGGTCAGTTCGGTCTCACCCTTGGGGGTGACCTTGCCGACGAGGATGTCACCGGTGGTGACCTCGGCGCCGATGCGGATGATGCCTCGCTCGTCGAGGTCGGCAAGCATCTCGTCGGAGACGTTCGGGATGTCCCGGGTGATCTCCTCCGGGCCGAGCTTGGTGTCGCGAGCGTCGACCTCGTGCTCCTCGATGTGGATCGAGGTGAGGACGTCCTCCTGGACCAGGCGCTGGCTCAGGATGATGGCGTCCTCGTAGTTGTGGCCGTGCCAAGGCATGAAGGCCACGAGGAGGTTGGTGCCCAGCGCCATCTCGGCGTCGTCGGTGCACGGACCGTCAGCGATCGGCGAGCCTGCCCGGCCGGTGACCGGGTCCGGACCCTCGACGCGGTCACCCTCGTTGACCAGCGGGCGCTGGTTGATGCAGGTGCCCTGGTTCGAGCGCTTGAACTTGGCCATCCGGTACGACGAGTAGGTGCCGTCGTCGTTCATGACCTCGATCAGGTCGGCCGAGACGTCCTTGACCACACCACCCTTGGTGGCAGTGACCACGTCGCCGGCGTCGACCGCGGCACGGAGCTCCATGCCGGTTCCCACGATCGGGGAGTCGCTCCGAATCAGCGGAACGGCCTGGCGCTGCATGTTGGCGCCCATCAGCGCGCGGTTGGCGTCGTCGTGCTCGAGGAACGGGATCAGGGCGGTCGCGACCGACACCATCTGGCGCGGCGAGACGTCCATGTAGTCGACCTCGTCGGCCAGGATCTCGGAGACCTCGCCGTCGCGCTGGCGCACGAGGACGCGCTCCTCGGCGAAGCGCATCTTCTCGTCGAGCTTGGCGTTGGCCTGCGCGATGACGAACTTGTCCTCGTCGTCAGCGGTCAGGTAGTCGACCTTGTCGGTGACCGTGCCCTTCTCCACGCGGCGGTAGGGCGTCTCCACGAAGCCGAACGGGTTGATCCGGGCGAACGATGCGAGCGAACCGATCAGACCGATGTTCGGGCCTTCCGGGGTCTCGATCGGGCACATCCGGCCGTAGTGCGACGGGTGGACGTCACGGACCTCCATGCCGGCGCGGTCACGGGAGAGACCACCCGGGCCGAGCGCCGAGAGGCGACGCTTGTGCGTCAGACCGGCGATCGGGTTGGTCTGGTCCATGAACTGCGAGAGCTGGGAGGTTCCGAAGAACTCCTTCAGCGCGGCGACCACGGGACGGATGTTGATCAGGGACTGCGGCGTGATGGCCTCGACGTCCTGGGTCGTCATCCGCTCACGAACCACGCGCTCCATCCGGGCGAGACCGGTGCGGAGCTGGTTCTGGATCAGCTCGCCGACGGTGCGCATGCGACGGTTGCCGAAGTGGTCGATGTCGTCGGGCCGGACCTTCATGTCCTTGCCGTCGGCGTCGACGAGCACGGTGCCGTCGCGGTCGGTGAGCAGCTCGTCGCCGTTGTGCAGACGGACGATGTAGCGGATCGCGGCGACCACGTCGGAGATGGTCAGCGTCTGCTTGTCGAAGGGCTCGTGCTGGCCGAGCTTCTTGTTGATCTTGTAGCGACCGACCTTGGCCAGGTCATAGCGCTTGGAGTTGAAGTAGTAGTTCTTCAGCAGCGTCAGCGCAGCCTCACGCGTGGGCGGTTCGCCCGGGCGGAGCTTGCGGTAGATGTCGAGCAGGGCGTCGTCCGGGCCCTGGGTGTTGTCCTTCTCCTCGGTCAGCTGGATGGACTCGTACTGGCGCAGCTCGCTCATCACTGCGTCGTAGTCGTATTCCTCGCCGATGTCCTCGGCGACCGCGATCAGGGCCTTGAGCAGGACGGTGACGTTCTGCTTGCGCTTGCGGTCGAGACGAACGCCGACCAGGTCGCGCTTGTCGACCTCGAACTCGAGCCAGGCACCGCGCGAGGGGATGACCTTGGACGAGTAGATGTCCTTGTCGGAGGTCTTGTCCGCGTTGCGCTCGAAGTAGACGCCCGGCGACCGGACGAGCTGCGAGACGACGACACGCTCGGTGCCGTTGATGACGAAGGTGCCCTTGTCGGTCATCAGGGGGAACTCACCCATGAAGACCGTCTGGCCCTTGATCTCACCGGTGTCGTTGTTGGTGAACTCGGCGGAGACGTAGAGGGGTGCGGAGTAGGTGAAGTCCTTCTCCTTGCACTCATCGACGGTGTACTTCGGGTCGACGAACTCGGGGTTCTCGAACGAGAGCGACATCGTCTCGGAGAAGTCCTCGATCGGCGAGATCTCCTCGAAGATCTCGGTCAGACCGGACTTCCTTGAGACGTCCTCGCCGGCCGCAATGCGGGCCTCGACGACGTTGCGCCACTTCTCGTTGCCGACCAGCCAGTCAAAGCTGTCGGTCTGGAGCGCCAGGAGTTGAGGAACTTCCAGCGGCTCTGAGATCTTTGCGAAGGAGATTCGACGGGGGTTGTTGCTTGCTGCGTTGCTGCGCGCGGCCAAGAGGGTGTCCTTCTACAGGTACGCTTGCGGAGATTCGCGCCGCCCACCACAAACCAGCCACCGGGCAGGCAGGAAGCATTTGAGAGCAGGCGCAAAGATGAAGCCTAGCCCCAAAGGCATGAGTTCACAAGCCGTCACTCCGGCCAGAATCGGAACAGCGCCTAGATCATGCGCCGCAGCGGGGCTGAGATCAAGCGGATCGCCGGAGCAACTAGCAGTTTGATCGGCATTGCGCCGGGGTGTACTACTGCGGCGAGGAGCTTCCCGACGGACTGGGCGAGCTCCCTGACGGGCTGGGGGAACTGCCTGACGGTGCGCCGGACGAGGGAGCACCTGACGACGGAGCATCCGACGACTTCTCCTCGGCCTCCTCGGCCAGACCCGCGTCCCAACCGTCGAGCTCCTCCACCAGCCAGGTGCCGTCGTGATTGACCATCGTCGCGGTCAATGTGACCACGGCGTCCTGAGTGCCCTCGGAGTTCACCGCGTGCACCTGCACCACCGTCAGCACCTGCACCCGGTCTCCGCCATCGGAGGACCGGACCAGGCCGGTCGCGATGGCCTGGGAGCTCAGCGAGGCCTTGCTCTTGGCGAGATTGGGCTCGACGGTGTCGGTCCAGACGTCGTCGTACTCCGACTTGAGGTCGCCACCCAGCACGCGCATCGCTTGGTCGTGGGAGCGCTCGGGGAACTTGTAGTCGTAGGCGATCACCTTGGGTACGGCGCTCTCGGCGGCGCGGCGGGCCTCGGCCATCGCCTTCTCGACGTCGTCGGGGTCGTCGTAGGTAACGTGCAACACGGCTGCAGCCGCGGCCACGAGCAGCACCAGCACGGCCAGGGCCGCCAGCAGCTTGGTCGACAGTTCCTTCTTGATGCGTCCGGTTCGTGCCTTCGAACTGGGCGCCGTGGCCGGGCCCGCGTCGCGAGCGTCGGTGTCATCGCCGTCAGCAGTCACGTCGGCGGCATCGACCCCGTCAGCGGTGTCGTCAGTGTGAGCGGGGTCAGCTTCGTCGGCCTCGTCAGCGAAGTCAGCATCGTCAGTCCGGTCAGCCTCGTCGGGAGCGCCCACGACCACGGGGGTCGTCCCGTCCGCGACAGCGTCCTGGTCCTCCCCCGGCTCGTCACTGCCCGGCACGTCGCTGCCCGGCTCGCCACCGGCAGGCTCCTCGTCGAGGTCCTCCGGCGAGAGCGCCTCGTCGGACTCCTCGGCCGGGAGCTGGGCGTCGTACGCACTGCGCTTGCTGGGGTCGAGCAGCACCCCGGCTGCCTCGTTGTAG
>DATCYH010000589.1:0-1898 GCA_036570405.1 Nocardioides sp. | reverse complement strand
GAGGACGTCCAGGGCAGCCAGCGCGAAGTGTGCCAGTGGTTGGTTGAGCGCAAAATCGTCGGACAGGTCGGCAGTGAGGACGAATCGGCGACCGAGCTCGTCGGGCTCGTCGAGCCGGGTCAGCACGCCCGAGTGGAGCAGTGACCGGGCAAGTCTCAGCGCCCGACGGAACAACTTGACCCGGTTGCGCGGGTCCTCGTGGTTGTCACGCAGCAGGGCGCGCATCACGCCGAAGGCGTCCTCCTCGCGGGCCACCACGTTGAGCAGCATCGAGTTGTCGACCCGCATCCGGGACACCAGCTGCTCCGGCGTTCCGGCGACCAGGCGGTCGAACGTCTCCTCCGTCCACACCACCGTCCCCGGCGGCGGCTTGCGGAGCTGCGCCTTGCTCTTCTTCTTGGTCAGCTTCGCTGCGCTCATTGCGTCGTTCTTTGCGGCAGCCTTCGCCTTGGCCCGCTCGTTCTCGATGGTGTGCTCGGGCGCTTGTACGACGACGTAGCCGGCCGTGTCATAACCTGCCCGGCCGGCACGACCCGCGATCTGCTGGAACTCCCGGACCCGCAGGATCCGTTGCCGGGTGCCGTCGAACTTCGACAGGCCGGTGAACAGCACGGTGCGGATGGGCACGTTGATCCCGACGCCGAGGGTGTCGGTGCCGCAGATGACCTTCAGCAGCCCGTCCTGGGCCAGCTGCTCGACCAACCGTCGATATTTCGGCAGCATGCCGGCGTGGTGCACGCCGATCCCGTTGCGCACCAGCTTGGAGAGCGTGCGACCGAACCCGGCACCGAAGCGGAACGCCCCGATCCGCTCGGCGATCGCATCCTTCTCCTCGCGGCTCACCAGCAGCTTGGACAGGCCCGAGGACGGCAACAGCAAGGTGTTGGCGTGCTCGACGGCGTCCTTCTGGGTGAAGTGGACGACATAGGCGGGCACCTGTCGGGTGGTGACGAGTTCCTCGAGCGTCTCCCCCAGCGGAGTCATCGCCCAGGTGAACGTGAGCGGGACCGGTCGCTCAGCGTCGTCGACCAGGACAGTGTCGTTGCCGGTGCGCCGGGTCAGGTCGTCGACGAAAGCGGTGACGTCACCCAGCGTCGCGGACATCAGCAGGAACTGTGCCTGCGGCAGGGCCAGGATCGGGACCTGCCAGGCCCATCCCCGGTCCGGCTCGGAATAGAAGTGGAACTCGTCCATGATCACCGTGCCGACATCGGCGCTCTCGCCCTCGCGCAGCGCGATGTTGGCCAGGACCTCCGCAGTGCAGGCAATGATCGGGGCGTCCGGATTCACCGACGCATCGCCGGTCAGCATCCCGACGTTCTCGGCGCCGAAGACCTGGCACAGGTCGAAGAACTTCTCGCTGACCAGCGCTTTGATCGGCGCGGTGTAGAAGCTCACCTTGTCCTGGCACAGCGCGGCGAAGTGCGCACCGAGCGCGACCATCGATTTCCCGGACCCGGTCGGCGTGGCCAGGATGACGTTGTGGCCCGACAGTAACTCGATGACCGCTTCGTCCTGGTGCGGATAGAGCGGGCGGCCCTTCTGCTCGGCCCACCCGGAGAACGCGTCGTAGAGCGAGTCGGCGTCGGCCGGGCCGGCGTACTTTCCGAGGTCGTGGGTCATGCTCGCGCCCTCGGGTGGGCCGTGGCGAAGACCTCGCGCAGGTTGTCGACTGTGACCAGCGTGTAGACCTGCGTGGTCGTCACCGAGGCGTGCCCCAGAAGCTCCTGGACCACACGTACGTCGGCGCCGCCGTCGAGCAGGTGCGTGGCGAACGAGTGCCGCAGGGTGTGCGGGGAGACGTCGCGGGTCACCCCGGCCCGCTCGGCGGTGCGGACCAGCACGGCCCAGGCACTCTGGCGCGAGAGCCTACCGCCGCGCGAGTTCAGGAAGAGCGC
>DATCYH010000588.1:0-3544 GCA_036570405.1 Nocardioides sp. | reverse complement strand
CCGGGCGGCGCGACGCGGTTGACGACCCCCGCACGGTGCGCCTCGTCTGCTCCCATCCTCCGACCGGTGAGAACCAGCTCGTTGGCAAGCTTCGGCGCGATCGCACGCGGCAGTCGTACAGCACCGCCGGCTCCTGCGACCAGACCGACCTTGACCTCGGTGAGGGCGAACTGAGCGGTCTCGTCGGCGACGATGAGGTGGCAGGCCAGAGCGATCTCGAACCCACCCCCCATGGCGAAGCCGTTCACCGCGGCGATCACCGGCTTGGGCAGCTCCGAGCGATGGGTGAGCCCGGCGAAGCCGTTCTTCGGCATGTAGCGCGGCTTCCCCGAGGTGGCGTAGGACAGGTCGTTGCCGGTGCTGAAGGCCTTGTCCCCGGCACCGGTGATGATCGCGACCCAGAGGTCTGGGTCGGCGAAGTAGGCGTCGAAGACCTCATCCAGCTCGTCGTTGGCGGGCGGGGTCAGCGAGTTGCGCTTGTCGGGTCGGTTGATGGTGACCTCGAGCAGGTGACCCTCCCGGCGCACAAGGACCGATCTGTAGTCGTCCCGGAAACCGGTGGGCCGGGTGGGCAGGACTTCCTCGAGGCGCTCCTCGGAGACGCTGACCCGGTTGCCTGGCCCGGTCGATCGCACGAAGACCTGCTGCCCCACGGGCTGCGCGGAGTCGAGGAGCTCGAGCAAGGTCTCGTCACCGTCGACGCCCAGCGCCACGAACCGCTCACCGGTGGCATCCAGCCGGCCGATGACGATGCCGGTGCGGGACGTCTTGGCGTGGCGAACGGTGAAGCTCTCGATGGTGGCCGGACCGTCTGCCCGCTCGACCACGGACACGGAGGGTACGCCGTCGAGCTCGCGCTGCAGCTCCGCGCTCGTGTCGGACCGCCAGGCCACCGGCCTGGTCGAGTAGATCCCGACGGAATACTTGCTCAGAGAGCCGCCGTTGGCTCCGACGAGTCCGAAGGCTCCCGGGTCGTCCCGCAGCCGCTGCACGGTCTCGGCGATCGCGTGCATCGAGTAGTTGTTGCCGGCCCCGCCGAAGAAGGGCAGCCCACCCGTGACCGTGAATCCGCGCGGGTCCTCCTCGTCCAGGCCCAGTCCCTCGACCACGTTGGAGACTGCGATCGGGAAGCAGCTGTAGAGGTCGAAGCAGGCGATGTCCGACGTGGTGAGACCGGCCATGTCGAGGGCCGCTGTCGTCGCACGCACGGCACTCGGGCTGGTGCCGAGGTCAGGGCGTTCCATGATCTCCCGCTCGAACGTGTCGGCATGCCCGTGCAGGAAGACCCACTTCTCCTGCGGGATGCCGAGGCGCTCCGCGGTGGCGACCGAGGTGACCAGGACGGCGGCGCCCTGGTTGACCTGGTCCCGGGAGACCACGAACCGGGGATAGGGATCGGCGATCATCCGGTTCCGCTCGGTCACCGTCACGAGTTCCTCCGCCGAGCGCTCGACCGGTGCCGCGGCATACGGATTCTTGGCCGCGACGCGGGTGAACGGCTCGAAGAGCCGGCCGATCGAGGCGGCGTATTCCGCCCGTCCCTGGCCCAGTCGGGCCCGGCGCGCGTTCTCCAGCACTGCATAGGTGCTGGGCGCGTCGATCATGCCGTGCTGGGCACGGTGCCGGCTGGAGACTCCCTTGAGACCCAGCCCACGGTCCTCGAGCTGGCCCCCGACGGTCTCGGTGAAGTCGGGCTTCTCCTCGGCACCCGCAAGGTGGCGAACCGTGGAGATCGCCTCGGAACCGAACAGGAGTGCGGCCTCGCTGTGACCGGCGGCGATCTCGCCCGCGAGCTCGGTGAGCAGGTGCTGGGGCCCCTGTCCCCCGGCGACCTCGAGGATCGCGCGCCGCGGCTCGGCACCGATCCGCTGCGAGACCGAGCGCGGGTAGTTGTCCGAGCGCCCCAAGGGCGCCTGGGCGCCGGGGACCGAGATCTCGAACTGACGGATCCCTCCCACCGTGTCGATGGCCGCAGCAGCGACGGCGGGATCGATCCCGGTGTCCGCAAGGGCCGCACGCGCCGCCTTCACCGCGAGGCCGACCCCGGAGAGCGCCTCATAGTCGGGCGCATCGATCTGCTCCGCGGCCTGACCGACACCGACGAGCACCGGGGTGGTGGGTGGCAGGGTGCTCACTTGGTCCTCCACTCGACGACGGCGTCGAGTGCCTCGATGAGGTCTCCTTCGACACGCAGGGGGTTGATCTCCAGCGATGCGAGGTCCTCGCCCAGGGTCAGTGCCAGGTCGCCGATCCGGCTGATCACCTTCGCGAGCGCGTCGAGGTCGGCAGGCACACCACCGCGTACGCCGTCCAGGACCGCCGACGCACGCAGGCCTCGCAGCATCCGCTTCGCCTTGTCCGGGGTGACCGGGAGTGGGGTGAGTGCTGAGTCGTCGAGGACCTCCACCAGGACCCCACCGATTGCCACAGCCAGGATCGGACCCCACTGGGGGTCGCGCACGACGCCGACGAGCAGCTCAGGAGCCGGCCGGCGCATCGGCGAGACCAGGACTCCTTCCACCTTCGCGTCGGGAACCGTGTCCGCTGCCGCCACGACCGCGTCATGGGCTGCCCGCACGGCGTCATCGCCGACAACTCCAAGCCGGACGCCGCCGATGTCGCTCTTGTGGAGGATGTCGGGTGAGACGATCTTGAGTGCCACGGACCCACCGAGCTCCTGCGCGGCGGTGACGGCCTGGTCGGCGGTGGTCACCAGCACGGCGGGTACGACGGGGATCCCGGCGGACTGGAGCAGCCTGCGGGCCGCATCCTCCGACCAGTTGCCGGTGCGGGGCTCCGTCCCGGTCACGGCGACCGGAGCACTCTCGTGCTCCTCGGCCGCGCTCAGCTCGCGCAGCCGTTCGGACCAGCGGCCGATGCCGCCCAGGGCCACCATCGACTGGCTCAGGCCGGGAATGACATAGGGCACGCCGACCTCCTCCATCACCGCGCGCACCGTGGCGTTGCTCGGAACCATCACCTGGTTCACCCACACCACGGGGCACGACGCCAGCTCGACACCGGCCCCGATGGCGCGGGCCATCGGCATGCCGCGCCAGGGCAACGTGTCAGCAGCGGTCGGCAGCGGACAGACGACGGCGACCACACCGATGTCGGGATCCTTGGACATGGACTCGATCGCGGTGGTGAACATCTCAGGCCTGATCACGGCTGCGCCGGTGACGTCGAGGGGGTTCTGGACCAGCCCGAAGTCCGAGGCGATCGCGCCGATGGACTCCATCGCGGCGTCCCCGAGGTCCGGGATGGAGACGCCGTGGTCGGCAGCCCGGTCGGCCAGGATGTCGCAGGCACCGCCGGAGAACGACACGATGCCGACGCCCGATCTCGGGAGCGGCCCGAGGTGGGCAACCGCACCGGCGGTGATCATCATGTCCTCGATCGTGTCGACCCGGATGATGCCGAGCTCGTCGAACATGGCGTCGATGACCGAGTCGTCGCCGACGAGGGCGCCGGTGTGGGCCGCGGCACTCCGTGCGGACAGCTCGCTGGAGCCGACCTTGAGGACGACGATCGCCTTGCCGGC
>DATCYH010000587.1:0-4363 GCA_036570405.1 Nocardioides sp. | reverse complement strand
CGTACTCGCCCTGCATGCCTGCGACACCGCCACCGACGAGGCCCTGGCCCGCGCGGTGGAGTGGGAGGCGTCGCTGGTCCTGGCCGCGCCCTGCTGCCATCACGACATCTCCGCGCAGCTGCGCAAGAACCCCACGCCCTCGCCATACTCGATGCTCACCCGGCACGGCATCCTGCGCGAGCGGTTCGCGGACACGCTGACCGACGCGCTGCGTGCCTCGATCCTGCGGCTGGTGGGCTACAAGGTGGACGTCGTGGAGTTCGTCGAGAGCCAGCACACTCCGCGCAACACCCTGCTGCGCTCCGTGCGCGCCGGTGGACGGGTGAAGGGCGGCAGCGTGCGCAAGGAATATGACGAGCTCGTCGAGATGTGGGCCGTCCAGCCCAAGCTTGCCGAGCTCGTGGACGTGTGATGCGTTCGGGCCTGGTCGCGCTCGTCATCGCCGCACCCTTCGTGGTGGGCGTCGCGGTCGCCGACCCGGGCCCCGAGGGTGAGAGCGTCTTCACCTTCCAGGACAGGGAGATCAACGAGTCCAGCGGCCTGGTCGTCCTCGACGACGTGGCGGTGACGGTCAACGACTCGGGTGACTCGTCGCGGATCTTCGTCGTCTCGCCGGACGAGGGATCCTCCGAAGCGCTCTCCTACAGTGGGAGCGCGGTGGACGTCGAGGCGCTCGCGCCGGCAGCGAAGGGTGAGCGCGCGGTGTGGGTCGGCGACATCGGCGACAACCTGGCCAAGCGCTCCGACCTGAGCGTGGTGCACGTGCCCCTCGACGGTTCGGCTGCCTCACGCCATCCGGTGTCATGGAAGGGCGGACCGGCCGACGCCGAGACGTTGATGGTGCACCCGGTGACCGGGCAGATGTATGTCGTGACGAAGGACGTCGTGGACGGTGAGGTGCTGCGTGGGCCCGCCACACTGTCCTCCTCGGGCAATGTCTTCGCGCCCGTCGCCAAGGCACCCGCGTTGATCACGGACGGGGCGTTCTTCGGCGACGGCAAGCACTTCATCCTGCGGAACTACGGCGCCGCCTACGTCTTCGAGACGTCGTCGATGAGGCAGATCGGGGTGATCGACTTGCCGGTCCAAGCCCAGGGGGAGGGCATCGCGGTCACGCCGTCGGGCGAGGTGTGGTTGAGCAGTGAGGGCGTGGGCAGTGAGGTCCTGCGGATCGAGCTGCCCGCTGAGATCGCCTCCGCGGTGGGTGCCGATCGCGAGACCCCTTCCGCGTCCCCGTCCCTGTCCTCGTCTCCGACCGACTCGGAGTCACCGACCCCCGGCCCGTCCTCCGAGGAGGGGAACCCCGCGGGGAACGAGGACCTCGACGGTCCGGCAGTGCTTCCGTGGCTACTCGGCGGGCTGGCTGCAGCGGTCGCCTTCGGGGTGCTGATCCGCTCGCTGCGCCCGCGCTGACCTGCCCCAGGTGCACACTGGGAACCATGGAGATCACCCTGGTCCAAGGAGACATCACCACCCAGGACGTCGACGCGGTCGTCAACGCGGCGAACCGGCAGATGCGTGGCGGCGGTGGCGTCGACGGGGCGATCCACGCAGCCGGCGGGGCAGAGATCCTGCGCGATTGCGAGGAACGCTTCCCCGACGGACTGCGCACCGGTGATGCGGGCTGGACCACCGGCGGCCGGCTGCCGGCGCAGTGGGTGATCCATGTGGTCGGCCCGAATTTCAACGCCGGCCAGCGCGACCGTGCCCTGCTCACCTCCTGCTATCGCCGAGCCCTGGCGGTCGCCGACGAGCTCGGCGCGAGGAGCGTGGCCTTCCCACTGGTCAGTGCCGGCGTCTATGGCTGGCCGCGCGAGGACGCGGTCGCCGCTGCGATCGAGACGCTCCGCTCGACCCCGACCCAGGTCACCGAGGCGCGAATGGTCGCGTTCGGGAGGGCGACCTACGACCTGATTGCTCAGTCGTTGACCTGACCGAGAACTCTCACGGCAAGAGGCTGCCGTTGTCCAGTCGCATGTCAATCACTGCAGCGAGGCGGGCGAAGTCGGCGTCGTGGGCCAGTACGGCGGATTGGGTGCGGAGCGCGATGGCAGCGATCAGACAATCGATGAGTCCGCGCGGAGTGATCCCGCCGCGTCGGCACGTTCGGTAGATCCGTTGTGCAGCATCGAAGTCTGTTGCGGGCTCACAGGGGAGCCAGGCGATCCCGTTCAGCATTCGCCGGAGGTCGAGTTCGCGAGTCTGGCTACGGGCACCGGCCAGGACTTCCATCTGAATCGGTTCGGTCGTGGCCACCTCGCCGAGCTGGATCAGCTCGCGCAGCCGGAGGTGGGTGCGGCTGCCGGTGGCACGATCGAACTCCACCCACGCAGAGGTGTCCGCAAGGACAGTCACGTCAGGCGGACCGGGTTCTGACGTTCGCGCCCTGATCAGGGCCGGTGTCGTCGGGGATGGAGTCGATGGCGCGAACGCCCTCCATCTCCAGCATCTCCTCGATCGTCATCGGTTGTCCGGCCAGGTGCCGCAGGGCCAGGTCGACAGCCTCGGTCTTGGTGCGCAGGTGATAACGCTCCATCACTGCGCGGAGAGCGACGTCATCGATCTCGATGTTGGTGCGCGTTCGGGTCATACACCTATCGTACACGTCAGGTTGGTGGGTGGTCGACGTTCGACCTGATCGCTCAGTCGTTGACGGTCAGAGGGCTCCGACGACGTGGTCGATCGAGCGGGTGAGCTGCTCGATGTCGGAGGGGTCGACGGCCGGGTACATCGCGATCCGCAGCTGGTTGCGGCCCAGCTTGCGGTAGGGCTCGGTGTCCACCACACCGTTGGCGCGCAACACCTTCGCGATGGCGGCGGCGTCGATCGACTCGTCGAAGTCGATGGTGCCGATCACCAGCGAGCGGTGCGCGGGGTCGGTGACGTAGGGCGTCGTGTAGGAGGTCTTCTCCGCCCAGCCGTAGAGCGCGTTCGAGGACGCCGTGGTCCGCTCGACCATGCCCTTGAGGCCGCCCTGGGCGTTCATCCAGTCCAGCTGCTCGGCCATCAGGAAGAGCGTCGCGACCGACGGGGTGTTGTAGGTCTGGTTCTTCTTCGAGTTGTCGATCGCGGTCGGCAGGTCGAAGAACGGCGGGACGTAGCGGTCGGTGGCGGCGATCTCCTCGACCCGGGCAAGGGCGCGCGGCGACATGATCGAGATCCACAGGCCGCCGTCGGAGGCGAAGCACTTCTGCGGTGCGAAGTAGTAGGCGTCGACCTCGTTCAGGTCGACCGGCAGGCCACCGGCACCCGAGGTCGCGTCGACGAGCACCAGGGCGTCGTCGTCGACACCGGCCGGGCGGGCCACCGGGGCCATCACGGCGGTGGAGGTCTCGTTGTGGGCCCAGGCATAGGCGTCCACGCCCTGTTCGGCGACCGCGTCGGGACGCGAGCCCGGGTCGGAGGAGATGACGCTGGGCTCGGCGAGCCACGGCGCCTTCTTCGTCGAGGTGGCGAACTTCGAGGAGAACTCACCGAAGGTCAGGTGCTGGCTCTTGTTGCGGATCAGCCCGAACGCAGCGATGTCCCAGAACGCGGTCGCGCCGCCGTTGCCGAGCACGACCTCATAGCTCTCGGGCAGGTCGAAGAGTGCGGCAAGGCCCTCACGGACTCGACCGACGGTGTTCTTCACCGGGGCCTGGCGGTGCGAGGTGCCCAGCAGCTTGTCCCCGGTCGCGGCGAGCGCGTCGAGGTGGGAGGTCTGGATCTTGGAGGGGCCGGCGCCGAAACGACCATCGGCGGGCAGGAGCTCAGCGGGGATCTGAATGTCGGTCACGGTGGGACAACCTCATCTGTGTTCGGCCTGCGAAATGACCCTGCGCCACGGCCCTACGGAATGGTCCTGCGAAACAACAGGGTGCCTGACCACGTTGTCAGCGAACCCCCATTGTGGCATCCGCGGCGGGCACCGGCCACGCACGGTCCTAGAGTGAGCAGGTGCCATCGCCCGACCTCCCGACCGGCCAGTTCGACGCCGACCACCTGCGCCTCGGCCGCGGGCGCATCGACCGGGTGCCCTTCACCCACCCCGACGCCGTGCGGCTGATCGAGGAGGTGCAGCAGGAATACACCCGTCTCTACGGCACCCCCGACGACACCCCGCTCGACCAGACGATGTTCGACGCCCCGATGGGCGCCTTCTTCGTCGGCTATCTCGACGGCGAGCCAGCCGCGAGCGGAGCCTGGAGACGGCGCGACGACGTGAGCGCCTTCGAGACCACGAGCACCGCCGAGATCAAGCGGATGTATGTCGCCGCACGGGCCCGGCGTACCGGCCTGGCGCGGGCGATGCTGGCCCACCTCGAGCGGACCGCGAGCGAGGCGGGGGCGGAGGTGTCGATCCTGGAGACCGGCATCAAGCAGC
>DATCYH010000586.1:0-6524 GCA_036570405.1 Nocardioides sp. | reverse complement strand
CTCCCCTGCCTGGCGCGTCAGAGTGTCAATCCACGACGGGTGGGGTAAGACATAGACGGATGTTAATATTCATGTATGTCGATATCTGCCTCCCCCACCTGCGCACCCAGCCCTGACGCTTCCGCGGAGTGCTGCACCCTGCTGGCGCGCGAGCCGATCACCGCAGCACAGGCCGATCAGGTGATACCCCTGCTCCGCGCCCTCGCGGACCCGGTCCGACTGCGGCTGATGTCGATGGTCCTCTCCCACGAGAACGCCGAGGCCTGCGCGTGCGACCTGCTGCCGGCCTTCGACCTGTCCCAGCCGACGATCAGCCACCACCTCAAGGTGCTGCACGAGTCCGGTCTGCTGGATCGCGAGAAGCGCGGGGTCTGGGTCTACTACCGGGCCCGGCCCGCGGCGATCGAGTCGATCGCAGCCCTCTTCACCACCGAGATGGCACTGCGATGAAGCGGCTCGGACTGCTCGACCGGCTCCTGCCCGTCTGGATCATGGCTGCAATGGCACTCGGACTGGTCCTGGGCCGATCCGTCACCGGTCTGGACGAGGCTCTCTCGGAGATCGAGGTCGGGTCCGTCTCCCTCCCGATCGCCATCGGCCTGCTGCTGATGATGTATCCGGTCCTGGCCAAGGTCCGCTACGACGAGCTCGGCCACGTCACCGGCGACCGCAGGCTCCTGGTCTCCTCGATTGTGCTGAACTGGGTCCTCGGCCCGGCGTTGATGTTCGCGCTGGCCTGGCTGCTCCTTCCCGACCTGCCCGAATATCGCACCGGCCTGATCATCGTCGGCCTGGCCCGCTGCATCGCGATGGTGCTCATCTGGAACGACCTCGCCTGCGGGGACGGCGAGGCCGCGGCGATCCTGGTCGCGCTCAACGCGGTCTTCCAGATCCTCGCCTTCGCCGGGCTCGGCTACTTCTACCTCGAGCTGCTCCCCGGCTGGCTCGGCCTCGACCAGAGTGGGCTCGACGTCTCGGTCTGGAGCATCGCCAAGTCCGTGCTGGTCTTCCTCGGCATCCCGCTGGCCGCCGGGTTCCTGACCCGCACGCTGGCCGAGCGCGCGAAGGGCCGCGAGTGGTACGAGGACCGGTTCCTGCCCAGGATCGGCCCGGTGGCGCTCTACGGCCTGCTGTTCACCATCGTCATCCTGTTCGCCCTCCAGGGCGACACCATCACCGGAAACCCCCTCGATGTCGCCCGGATCGCCCTGCCGCTGCTGGCCTACTTCACGCTGATGTGGGCCGGGTCCTTCTGGATGGGGCACCGGCTCGGGATGAACTATGAGCGCACCACGGCTCTCGCGTTCACCGCGGCCGGCAACAACTTCGAGCTCGCCATTGCCGTCGCCATCGGTGTCTTCGGCGTCACCTCCGGCGAGGCACTCGCCGGCGTCGTCGGGCCGCTGATCGAAGTCCCGGTGCTGGTCGGGCTGGTCTACGTCGCGCTCTGGGCGAGACGCCGCTACTACCCGAGCGACAACTCACCGTCCGTGCACGACGTACCCCGGAGGACCTCCGCATGAACGCCACACCCGAAGTGCTCTTCGTCTGCGTCCACAACCAGGGCCGCTCGCAGATGGCCGCCGCGCTCCTCGACCACCACGGGGCCGGTCGCGTCCACGTGCGCTCGGCCGGTTCCGCCCCCGCGGACTCGGTCAACCCGGCGGTCGTCGAGGTGATGGCCGAGCTGGGGATCGACCTGTCCCGCGAGCTCCCCAGGAAGCTGCTCACCGCCGACGTCGAGGCCTCCGACGTCGTGATCACCATGGGCTGCGGCGACGCCTGCCCGATCTTCCCCGGCAAGCGCTATGAGGACTGGGCCTTGAGCGACCCGTCCGGCAAGGGTCCCGATGCCGTGCGCGAGATCCGCGACGAGATCGATGCCCGCGTCCGCCAGCTCCTCAGCGAGCTGGTCGGGCCGACTGGCTGAGCCTGCGTCGCGGCTCGTCGGAGCTCAACAGCACCTGCTGCTCACGCGACTCGGCCAGCAGAACCTCGCCGGCCGGCGCGAGCTGCTCGCTCGAGAGCGCGAAGATCCGCTTGGCGGCAGCAAGTGCGGCTGCGCTGCTCTCGCTGATCTCCTTGGCCACCCGCAGCGCCTCGGTGCGGGGATCCTCGTGGGTCCGGGTGACCAGGCCGATCTGTGCAGCCTCGGATCCGTCGACCTGGCGGCCGGTGTAGACCAGCTCGCGAGCCACGTCGCCACGCAGGTTCTCGCGCAGCAGCGGATAGCCGGCCATGTCCGGCACCAGGCCCCACTTCGCCTCCATCACGGCCAGCTTCGCCGAGGGATGCGCGATCCGGATGTCCGCACCGAGAGCGATCTGCAGCCCGCCGCCGAAGACGACACCGTGCAGGGCTGCCACCACGGGCACCTCGAGAGTGCGCCAGCCCCAGGCCACCTGCTGGAACCGGTTCGCCTCGCCGTGGGTGCGCTCGCTCAGGTCACCCAGGTTGTTCGGGTCACCGAGGTAGGCCAGGTCGATGCCGGCGCAGAACGCTCGCCCGGCCCCCGACAGCACCACCACGCGTACGTCGTCCCGCCCGGCGATCTCCTCGATCGTGGCGTTGATCTGGTCGATCATCGCCCCGTCGAGGGCATTCATCTTGTCCGGCCGGTTGAGGACCACGTCGGCGATGCCGTCGGCAACCTCGATCGTGACTCGCTGCTCGCTCTGCGTCATGGGCCCAGCCTGTCAGATCAGCCTGTCAGATCAGGAGGAGAGGGCCTTGTTCGCGGTCTCGGGAGCCTTCCAGCCCGCAATGATCGTAATCAGGCCGAGTCCCATCACATAGAGCGCGACCGGCCACCATGCTCCGCCGGCAGCCTTGGAGAGCGCCACCGCGATGAAGGGTCCGAATCCACCGAAGACCACAGCTGCGACCTCACGGCTGATCGCCGCGCCGCTGTAGCGGGATTGGGTGCTGAAGAGCTCGGCGAGCAGCACTCCCTGGACTCCGAAGGCGATGCCCACCGAGCCACCCTGGGCGATGGCGAGCGCGGCCATGGCCCACAGCGGCTGATCGGTGTTGACCAGCCAGAAGAACGGGAATGCGAAGGCGATCGCGAAGCCGGCACCGGTCATCAGCACGCGGCGACGACCGAACTTGTCCGACGCGATTCCGGCCAGGGGCGCCACGATCATCACGGTGACGCCGGCGATGATCAGCCCGAAGCTGCCGACGGTGGCGTCATAGCCGCGGTCCTTGAGGTAGGAGAGGGCATAGACCTGGTAGAGGTGGCTCAGTGCGAGCGGGGCGGCGACCAGGCCGCCAACCAGGACCATCGAGCGCCACTGGGTGCGGAACAAAGTGCTGATCGGGGCGCGCTCCTCGGGCTCGCTCTCCTCGGCCTCACGCTCGAACTCGGGGGTCTCCTCCAGGTGCAGGCGGATCCACAGGCCCAGGCCGACCAGAATCAGGCTGGCCAGGAACGGCACTCGCCATCCCCACGACTCGAACTGCGCGTCGGTGGTGAGCGTGGTCATCAGCAAGATGGCGCCCGACGAGAGGACCAGTCCGAGGTAGACGCCGGCGGCGGAGAGTGAGCCATAGAGCCCGCGCTGGCTGTCGGGTGCATATTCGACGGCGAAGACCGACGCGCCGCTGTATTCGGCTCCCGAGCCCATGCCCTGCAGGAGCCGGGTCAGCACCAGCAGGATCGGGGCCCAGACACCGATCATCGCGTGCGAGGGGATCAGCGCCATGCAGGCGGTGGCCAGGCCCATCAGGAGCAGGGTGGCGACCAGCGCCGGCCGACGCCCGTGCTTGTCACCGATCCGACCGAACACCAGGGCCCCGAACGGGCGTGCCACGAAGCCGGCACCGAAGGTGGCCATCGCCAGCAGGAGCGAGACCGACGGGTCCTCGTTGGGGAAGAAGACGACACTGAACACCAGTGCCGAGGCTGCACCATAGAGGAAGTAGTCGTACCACTCCAGGGCTGAGCCCATCAGGACGGCGCCGGCCACCCGGACCAAGGTCCTCCGGTCTGGAGTGTTGGGCGTGGCACCTGAGGGTGCGCGGTCATCAATCACGGCGGTCATTTCTGCTCCATTGGGGTGGGGGGTTCAAGGGGTGGCGCGACGCTCGCGCGTGCGCGAATCGGCAGCCGCGCGGGCCGCCTCGTGGTCAAATCGGCCGCTTGCCCAGCCCTTGTCCAGGGGCGACCAGAAGAAGAAGCTCACCTTGCGTTCGACGAAGCGCCAGCGGCCGTCGTCGCAGCGGCGGATGATGTCCGCATAGCGGCCGGCGGCGATGTGCGCGACGCCGTCCACGACGCAGGGCTGGTCGAGCCAGGTCTGCCCCGTGGCCAGGTCGCCGTCGAGCTCGATGGTTTCGTTGCTGCTGAAGTGCCACCACGCCTCCAGGGATCCTTTCTGGAGGGCGGGGAAAAAGGTGCGCAGCTCGTCGCGGCCGCGGGCGGTTGACAGCCCGACGAAGGCACCGTCCTCGGTGAACAGTTCGGCGAGATCGTCCCAGTGACCGTCGTCGAGGAGCTGGCAGTAGCGGGCGCGGAGCTGACCGATCTCATGGAGGTCCTCGAGCCGGGCAACCCTGGCTTCAAGATCCATCGTCGTCTCCTCACCGTGTCCTGCCGCCCTGCCTGTGCGGACGGTCACATGTCTGGAATACGACGGTACGAGTGACAGGAGCCATAGCGGAAGTATCTATTTGCCGCATCACCTAGAGGCTGGGAATATAGATGAATGGAACTGCGTCACCTGCGCTACTTCGTGGCCGTCGCCGAGGAGCTCAACTTCAGTCGCGCTGCCGTGCGATTGCACATGGCCCAGCCGCCCCTGTCGCAACAGATCAAGCAGCTCGAGGACGAGCTCGGCTTTCCGCTCCTCACCCGCACCACGCGCAGGGTGGAGCTGACGCCCGCGGGCACGGCATACCTGGAGAAGGTTCGCGAGATCCTGGCCGCGATCTCCGCGGCCGGCGAGCACGCCGGCCGGGTGGCCTCGGGCCAGGTCGGGCGGATGATCGTCGGCTGTGTCGGCTCGGCGACCTACACCCTGCTGCCCCAGCTGGCCCGCCGGATGCGAGCCGACCTGCCCGACGTCGAGTTCGGCTTCCGCGGCGAGATGCTCTCCCCCGACCAGGTCCGCGCACTGCGCCAGGACCGACTCGATCTGGGCCTGATGCGACAGCCATCGGACACGGCAGGGCTCGACATCCACCCGATCCGCAGTGAGTCGCTGTGTGCGGCGATCCCCCGCGACCACCCGCTGGCCGAACGGGCCGAGCTGCAGGTCACCGACCTGCGCGAGCAGGAGCTCGTGGTCCACGCCGGCGGGGGCCGCTCGGTGATGAGCGGGATCGTTCAGCAGATGTGCCGCGACGCCGGATTCACCGCGCAGGTGGCCCACGAGGTCGCCGAGACCTCGACGATCATGACCTTCGTCGCCGCCGGGCTGGGCATCGCGGTGATCCCCGAACCAACCTCGACCTATGGCGCCCCGGGCATCGCCTATGTGCCGATCGTCGATGCGCCGTACGTCGAACTGGTTGCGGTGACCAGGTCGGACGAGACAAGCCCGGTGGTCGCGCACGCACTCGAGATGCTGCGCGAGCTCGACTAGGCGAGATCCGACTCCATCTCGGCGGCGACCGCCTGCTCGCGAGCCCCACCCTCGCGAAGACCGGCGATGACGGTCCGACGGTCCTCCTCGCTGCGGTTCTGGCTGCGCTTGGCCTTCGCCGAGATCTCCTCGATGACGAACTCGATGCCGACGATCGCCTTCAGCTGTTGGGCGATGAAGGACTCAGGCGCATCACTGACCGCCCACGGTTCCACCCTGGGTGACTCCTGCTCGTCGCTCAGCACAGTGACCGCGTCGAGGAGCCACTGCGAGTCACGGTGGACCGTGACCCGGCCACGGAACTGCACCGCGGAGTAGTTCCAGGTGGGGACCACCAGGCCACCGTCGCGCTTGCCGGCATACCAGCTCGGCGTGATGTAGGCCTCGGGCCCGGTGA
Organism: Nocardioides sp.; assembly: GCA_036570405.1. Taxonomy (GTDB): domain Bacteria; phylum Actinomycetota; class Actinomycetes; order Propionibacteriales; family Nocardioidaceae; genus Nocardioides. The sequence continues at coordinate 539 of DATCYH010000586.1, read as the reverse complement.
CCATCCCCAGCGCCGGTGACCCGTCGGCGATCGAACGCCAATGTGGGTTGGCGATCGCCATGTGCAGGATCAGCCGGTCGTCGCGCCAGACCAGCGGCAACCGGGTGGCCAGTGGGAAGCCGTCCTGGCCGACGGTGACCAGGTCCAGGGCCCCGATGGCCTCGACGAAACCCCTGACTTCGGACTCGTCCATCACGTTGAACGGTTGCATCCACATGGGGTCAACCTAGCCGCGTGATCGGCCTCGGGGCTCGGGTCAACGGCTGACCCCTGCCTCCTTGAGAAATCGGGTGAGCTTCTCCGGGTTGCGGACGGTGTAGATGCCGGTGACCAGACCGTCCTCGACCCGCATCGTCACGACGCTGTCCAGCTCGCCGTCGAGTCGCACCAGGAGCGCCGGCCAGCCGTTGGCTTGGATCTGCTCGAGACTCATCGACGTCGCCCACGGCGTGGCGAAGCCAACCTCGAGCAGCCTGGCCACCTTCACTGCCCCGTGGATGGGCCGCGGCAGCGCCTTTTTCACGCCGCCACCGTCACCG
>DATCYH010000585.1:0-5237 GCA_036570405.1 Nocardioides sp. | reverse complement strand
CTGGTGGACCACGGCCGGCAGTTCGAACGTGACGCGATAGAGATCTACGAGGTCGAGGGCGCGGTGGACGCAGCAGCCACGGCCACGACGACACCGACTGTCGTGGGTGGGCCGGAAGACCTGCTCGACCTGCTGGACCACGACCTGATCGGCGACACCCCCACGGTCCTGGCCGTCGACCGTGCGGCACAGGACCAGGACGACGTTGCCTCCGGCCCCCTGGTGCTCTCGGACGGCCTGCTGGATCGCGAACGCTTCTTCGGGCGGGTCCATGACGCCACTTCGTCAGTGCGGCTGCCGGGTGAGGAACGCAGGTCCGGCAATCCCGTCGCGGACTATGAGCTGAGCGATGGCCGGCGATGGAGGAGCACTGCTCGTCTCAGTGGAGCGAAGTCGGTGACCGCATCGACGTCCGCCTCCGACGCCGGGGCGTTCGGCGGAACTCGACGTGGCGCCCATCCCCATGCCGCTGTCGACAACGACATGGGGAGTGCGTGGCAAGCTGGCTGGGGTGAGCCCGCACGCGACTGGTGGCGGATCGAGTTCGACCAGCCGCTGGTGCCGGGAAAGCTCACCATCACCGTGGGTGAGCAGGTGAGCAGCGGAACCATGCTGCGTGTCGAGACCGATGGTTCATCACGCGATGCACGTGTGCCCGTCTCCGGCGAGATCGAAGTCGACCTCGGCGAAGAGACCTCGTGGCTGCGCATCTCGGAAGCGGCCGCGAGCAGTGCCGCGTTGGCCCTCGCTGATGTCCACTGGGAGGGACGAGACCTGCATCGCCGGATCGTCACCCCGCCCATCCCGAAGGCTTGGGGCGCTCCCGAGGGGATCCTGCTCAGGAGCCAGGGCGATCGGCGAACCGGTTGTGTGCGGATCGGCAGTCGCGTCCCGTGCGCGGCCGACGAGGATGTCGCTGCTGAGGAGCCGGTCGCCATGGACCGGGTCGTGACCATGCCGGCCCCGGCCTCCTACGCGGCCACGCTGACGGCGCGGCCGCGCGACGGGGGAGCGTTGCATGCGCTCATCCAGGATGACCGACTGGTCACGGCCACCGGTTCCACCACAGCCGTCAGGGATGCGCGCGCCTCGGGGATCGCTGCCTTCGACGGAGACCTGGCCACGAGCTGGGCTGCGGACCCGGACGACGTACGGCCGACACTGTCTGTGAACTTCGCCGTGGCAAGGAGCTTGCGGCGGGTCACTCTTGTCGTCCCGGACGCGGCACCGGTCAGACGCCCCACGCGAGTGCGGTTGACCTGGCCCGGCGGGACTCGTGATGTCGACCTGGACGACTCCGGGCAGGCGCGGTTCCCCAAGATCTCCACCGACCGGATCCAACTCACGATCCTGGACACCGACGAGGCCGTCTCCATCGACAGGCAGGGAGGTGGCGCAGCCTTGCCCGCTGGCATCACGGAGATGAGTTTCGACAGCGTCGGGGCCGGTGCGACCCAGCCCAGCACAGAGGTCCGGGAGCACGAGTGCGGCAGCGGTCCGACGCTCCGGGTCGACGGGCGCGCCCTGCGGACCCGGGTCGTCGCAGCCCCGGCGGACCTCTTCGCCATGAAGTCCGTCGAGCTCCGCACCTGCGGGACGGGAGCCAGCGACGTCGTACGTCTGCGTGCGGGGGAGAACATCGTGGACTTCGCCGCGAGCGACGCCATGGCGCCGGAGTCCGTGGTGTTGCGTGCGCCTGGGTTTGCGGCGGTGAGCACCGCTGACCGGGTTGCGATGGAGACCCACGGCCCGAGTGCGGCAACGTTCCGCCCGACCTCGGAAGCGGAGGTGCTCGTGTGGCACCAGAACTTCAATCGCGGCTGGGCGGCGCGGCAGGAGGGTGCTGTCCTGGACCCGGTCGTGATCGACGGCTGGCAGCAGGGTTGGCGGATGCAGACCCGAGGTGCCGTGCGGGCCGAGTTCACGCCCGACACCCCCTATCGCTGGGGGATGGGTCTCGGCGTGCTGGCCCTCGGTGCACTGCTCCTCGGGCTGCTCCTGGGGCGACGCGACCGAGGAGCCGACCTCCCGCCGGTTGCTGCATCCGGTGTTCCGCCGGCGGCCCTGGTCGCCGTGGGACTGGCCTCCGGCGGATTGTTGGGCGGTTGGGTCGGCCTGTTGGTGCTGGGCTCGGGTGCCGCCGGTGCGGCCCTGCTGCACAAGTGGCGTGACGCGGCTGCCTGGCTGACCGGGGCGGTCGTCGCGGTCGCGTCGATCGGCTACTTCCTGCGGCCCTGGGGCTCGTCGTCCGGGTGGGCGGGAGCCTGGAGCTGGCCGAGCCTGCTGGTGTTGTTGTCGCTGGGCGCAGCCATCGCGCTGGTCGCTCGTGACGCTGCAGGATCAACCGACCGGCCAAGGTTCCTGAGTCGCATGAAGGGCTTCTCCACACCGAAGTAGAGCAACTCGGCGGCGATGAGTGAGACCGCCATCGTGGTGACGAAGAGCTGCAGGAAGCCGCCGTTGAAGAGCTCGAACCCTGTCGCCCAGCGAATCAGGTGCATGACGGGCAGATGGATGCAGAACAGTGCATACGAGGTGTGGCCGAGGTGTCGTCCCAGCGGGTGTCCCATGCACCGGGCCCAAGGACTCTCCCGCGGGGTGAACACGCCGGAGAACACCAGCAGCGCCCCGACCCCGGCATAGAGCAGGTTCTTGGTGAGTGCCTGTGCACCGGTCGGCTCGACGAGCAGGGTGGGGCCAGCCAGTGGCGTACTGGCAACCAGCAGCAATCCCGCAGCGGCGAGCCAGAGTGCTCCGGGCGAGCTGGCGGCCGCCTCGAGGCGCCTGGTCCACCGTCCTGGCAGCTGATCCCTGCTGTGCATCACCTGGACCAGGGCGAGTCCGATGCCCAGGCCGAACCAGATCAGGTACGACGGGAGCCACTCCCGCGGGGCCTGCGAGCCGTCGCCCCGGACCAGGTCCACCAGGCCCAGGTGCCAAGCAATGGACAGGGTGGCCAGTGCGATCAGGCCGAAGACGACCCGCCCCGGCCTGAGACGTCGTCCGATCAGGACAGCCATCAGGAAGGGGAGGACGAGATAGAACGAGACCTCGGTCGCGAGGCTCCACATCTGGGTGAGTCCGGCCGGGAGCACTGGGTTCACATAGATGTCGAGCAGGGCCAAGGTGGTCAGCCAGTCACCCGCATCCCGGTCCCGGTTCTCGGTGATCAGGCTCAGGGCGAGGACGGCGGTGACCAGGTAGACAGGCATGATCCGCAGCACCCGACGCCAGTAGTAGCGTCCGATGGCGGGGTCGGGACGGCCCTGCGCGGCGCGGACGAACCACTCGCGTGAGAGCAGGAAACCCGAGAGCACGAAGAAGATCGCTACGCCGACGTCCAGCCTGGCCAGCAGCGATCCGACTGTGCCCGCCGATGTGTAGGTCCCGGCCCAGAACGCGGTGTGGGTGACGACGATCGCCGTGGCTCCGACGAGGCGCAGCGTGTCCAGTGCGGGGAAGTCGGCTCGCCCGGTCTCGGGCGAGGTGGCTGGGACGCTGGTCATGGGATCACTCCGACGCTGGGTTGTCCGACTTTCACAGTGTCCACGCACATTGACTCGCCCGGAAGCAGGCCCTCGAGCCTGACCGAGTCGACAGCGCCCGTGACGTGCACATAGAGGCTGCCCACCCCCTTGTCGACCTGGGTCTCGACCTTCGAGTCTCCGGCCCGCACGGTGATCGAACCGGCTGAGGAGGAGAGGTAGCCGATCCTGAGCCAGGACTCCGGATCCGTGGTGGTCGGGACCGTCGGGATCTGGGTGGGTGCCTGGCCGACCACCGGCCAGCCGCAGCCGGGAACAGGTCCTGCTTGGCTCGTGGAGCGGGCCTTGATCAGGGCGTTGTGCAGCCGACCATGCTCGTCCAGGACCTGGAGCCGACCGGTGACCTCAGGGAACCGGTAGCCGGGGGAGACGATCGGCAGGAAGACCTTCGTGTGGTTGTACGGGGGAGCCAGCAGTGGAATGACCGTGCGCGGCACCACCTGCGATGCGACGTCCACCGTCTGGCCGTCCTTCACCTCACCGCGCACGGTGGCAACGTAGTCGGCTCCGGGATTGTTCGTGTGCCAGATGTGCGCGTAGGAGACGGTGTTGACGACTCCCGACACCGTCACCAGGGCTGTCATGGCCGCCACAGCAGGCGCGACCGGCCAAGGTCGGTCGCGGGGGAGGGCCAGCAGGGGCCTGTCCCGGGGGCGGCTGGATCCCGGTGCTCCGCGCAGCTCGAGGGCCATCAGTCCCAGGCACAGGGTCGCGACCGGGACGACATCGGTCAGATAGCGATATTCGGTCCCGGCATAGTCACCGACGATGCGGGCCCGACTGGTCAGAACCAGGAACCAGTCACCGAGGACATAGAGCACGAACAGCGTCCATGCCGGCAGCGTTCCACGTCTGGTGATGAACAGCAGCGCGGCAAGTGCAAGCACGAGCAGCCAGGAGAGTCCCAGGACGATGGCGGGCGGGTCAGCGGTGCCCAGCGGTGGATTGGTGCTGAGCCAGCGCCATGGCCCGCCGGTGAGGCCGGTGGTCAAGGAGGAGACCAGCATCGTGTCGGCAAGAGGCAGGACGACGTCACTGACCGAGTGGCGCTCCGCCGGTGAGTCCCGGAAGACCTGTGGCACGGCCGTCAGGTAGTAGGCCAGGAACAGGCCCGGGCCGATGATCAGCGTGACCACGGCCAGGCGGTACCGGCCCACGCAGTACCTGATCCGGGCCATGGCGTTGCCGGAGCTGAACCAACCCAGCATCACCACCGCCAGGACGGGCAGGACCAGGAGTGTCTTCACGTAGGCGGTGAGCCCGAGCGCCAGGACGACGATCGTCGTGATGAACCAGCGCTTCGATGACGAGCGCAGGTGGAGGACCCAGGTGGTGACAGCGGCAAAGAACACCGCCTGCAGGGGGAGCTGGTTGAGTGCCGCGGCCCACCACATGAACGCGGGCATGGTGATCGAGCTGAAGAGGTAGATCGACAGTGCGGGCAGGATGCCCCACCGGGGACCGAACAGCACGACCAGCATGAGCAGGCAGGCGAAGGAGGCGATGGCCTGCAGCAGGAGGATGGACCCGGCAGCCACGGGCCAATTGACGTAGCCGCTGTCCGCCACCACCCAGGCGATGAGGCGTCCCAGCGGCATGAACTGGCTGTCGAAGGGGTCGCCCAGCTGCTCGAGGGTCAACCCCCCTGCGCGGGCGTCCCCGATCAGGCGGTAGTCGTCGGCATAGAACCAG
>DATCYH010000584.1:0-2723 GCA_036570405.1 Nocardioides sp. | reverse complement strand
GGGTCGGGACGGGTCGGCTAGGCAACTGATGCTTTGGGGGTGGGCCGGGCCGGCTAACTGATGTGTTGGGGCAGACCTCGCAAGCAACTGATGCTTTGGGGTCGAAATCCGGGTGTTTTGGACGACCAACCCATCAGTTACCGAAGCGCGCCCACCCGAACCCCCGCACAAGCGCCCCATCTGGCTGCGATGACCGGCTGAGACGCTCCCCACGGGGCGCTTCGCAAAGAGTGCTCTGATCGGCCGGGCGGGTTAAGTTGTCCGGCGACACCGACCGGCACCGGCCGTAGAGTTGGGCCGAAGGAACGGAGCCACCCGTGCAGCACCTGCGCACCACGATCGATCGCGAAGCGGTCCTCCCCGCCGCGCTCGGCGCCATCCCGAGCGTCATCGCCCTGGCCACCGGCCACCGTCGCACCGCGGCCGGCCTGCTCGCCCTCCCCGCGGGCCTCGTCGCGTTCTTCCGCGACCCGGTCCGCCGCGTCGACAGTGCGCCCGTCGACGAGGACACCGTCGTCGCCCCGGCCGACGGCAAGGTGATGTACGCCGGTCCCGGCCAGCCCGAGGTCGTTCCCGAGGGGGGACCCTGGCAGCAGGTCAGCATCTTCCTGTCCGTCTTCGACGTGCACATCAACCGCGCGCCCTACGGCGGCATCGTCGAGTCGGTGCACTACCGGCCGGGCCGCTGGCTCGCCGCCTACAAGTTCGAGAGCGCCTTCGAGAACGAGCGCAGCGACATCCAGGTCTCCCGCGTCGTGCGCGGTGAGGTCCGTCGCTATGTCTTCCGTCAGATCGTCGGTCTGGTTGCGCGTCGCGTCGTCACCCGGGTGAAGGCGGGCGACGAGATCGACTCCGGCCAGCGGATCGGATTGATGAAGTTTGGCTCCCGGATGGACATCTTCCTGCCCGAGTCGGTCGATCTCACCGTGGCCACCGGCCAGCGCACGGTGGCCGGCGAGACGGTGATCGGTCGCTGGCGCGACCTCGCCGCCGATGCGGTCTCGCTCGACGCCTGATGATGACGCACGTGCCGATCCGCAAGCGGGTGCTGGCCCGCTGGCGCCTCGAGTCCCATTCCGGGGCCGAGGTCGTCTCGCTGCGCCAGCTCAGCGCCAAGGAGCAGCTGCGGGTCACCTCCCCGAGCCTGTTCACCACCGCGAACATGGCCTGCGGCTTCTCGTCGGTGCTTCTGGCCACCGAGGGGCACTTCCAGTTCGCCGCGATCCTGATCGCGGTCGCGATCATCATGGACATCCTCGACGGTGGCGTGGCCCGGCTGGTCGGCGCGACCTCCCCGTTCGGCGTACAGCTCGACTCCCTGGCCGACCTGGTCTCCTTCGGGCTCGCGCCCGCGGTGCTGGTCTACACGTGGGTGCTCCCGGAGTGGCCGATCACGGCGTGGCTGGCGGCGTTCCTCTGGCTGGCGTGTGCCGGCTTCCGGTTGGCCCGGTTCAACTTCACCATCGACCCGACCGACGACAAGCGCTACTTCATCGGCCTGCCCTCGCCGGCCGCAGCCGCAGTCGTGATGGCGACCGTCTTCGCCCTGGACAACCCCGACGTCCCCGGACCGGACGTCACGGTGGGTCCGGCGATCCTGCTCCCGGTGCTGATCTCGCTGGTGCCCGCCTGGCTGATGGTCAGCACGGTGCGGTTCCGCTCGTTCCGTGACCTGGTCACCCCGCGCACCCGGCAGGCCCGGATCACCACCGGACTGGTCGTGTTGGCCGTGGTGGTCGGGCTCGCGCTCGCACCCGCGACGACGGCGCTCACCGTCGCCTACTGCTATGTGCTGACCGCTCCGCTCGGGGTGCTGACCGCGCCGCTGCGCCGACGCTGGCTCGGGCCGGGCTCCGTGGCGCCCCCGCGCGAGCGCCAGCAGTCCGTCTTCCTGCCGCTGGCCGGCGACGACGACACCACCACCGACTGACAAATCGAAACGCCGCGTCACGCCAGCGCGATCGTCGCCTCGAGCACGAACTGCGGGTCGGTGAGGCGCTCGCCGTACAGCTCACGCAACCTGCCGACGCGATATCGCACGGTCTGCGGGTGCACGAAGAGTGCGGCCGCGATGTCGTCGCGGCGGCCCTGGTGGAGCAGCCAGGCGCGCAGGGTCTCGACCAGCTTGTCCACGGTGGAGGGACGCAGGCCGTCCATCGGCGCCAGCACCTTCGCGCGCAGGTCGGCGAGGGTCTCCGGGTCCGCGGTGAGCACGAGCGGGACCAGGTGGTCCGCGGCGTCGGAGGACGCGTCGGTCGCGGCCAGGCCCAGGTCGAGGGCCCGTCTCGCACGCACGTACGACGACTGCGCGGCCTCCCAGGGCAGCGTCGGGCCGATCATCGCCTCGCGGTCGCCGAGTGAGTCGAGCAGGCGCGTGCGAGCCAGCTCGGTGAGGTCCGCCGCCAGGATCGCGGTGAGATCGGGACGATCCTCGAGCCCGGGCGCCTCGCCCCCGGCATACAGACTGCTCGCCGCCAGGTGCGGACGGACTCCGGACAGCGCCGACTCCGGGACGATGAGTGCGGTCAGCGACTCCGGCGGCTCCCACCCCGCCCGCTCGGACATGGTCGCCACGGTGTCCGGTCCGGATCCGTTGAGCAGGGCCAGCGCGAGTCGCTCGAGATGCCGCTCGCGCACCCGGCCGGTGGTGGCGAGCTCGTCGGCGTGGCCGGAGACACTGACGTCGGAGAGCTCGTCGATGTAGTCGAAGACCAGCTCGGCAA
>DATCYH010000583.1:0-2991 GCA_036570405.1 Nocardioides sp. | reverse complement strand
AAGGTCGCGGGGATAGACGACGGTCTCGGTCTTCTCGTGCTCGGGTGTCACGAGGTCGTGCGCGTCGGCGGTGGGGATGTTCGTGCGCTTGTCGCCGTGGGTGATGGCGTCGACAGGCGTGGGCCCGGTCGGCTTCTTCTTGCGGGGCGGCATCAGCTCATCCTCGTAGTGGCACTAGGGGCCGGGCTTCGACCGGCTGTCACACGGCGTGCATAGCGTTCGTTTCGGGCCCGACAAGGAGGTGAAGTGGTGCCCACCACGTTCCAATCAATCGCCGTGCTGGCGCTGGCTCTGCTCCCCGGGGCGCTGTACATGTGGGCGTTCGAGCGGCAGGCGGGGCGCTGGGGGATCGGGCTGAGCGACCGCTTGCTGCGCTTCGTCGGAGGGTCTGCCATCTTCCACGCTGCGGTCGCACCCGTCACCCACTGGTTGTGGTCGACCCGGTGGGAGTCCGCCCGCGCCGGCTCGTCGCTGCCGTGGTGGCTCTGGATTGTCGGGCTGGGATACGTGAGCATCCCTGTCGCGCTGGGAACCTCCGTTGGTCTGGGAGTGAGAGCCGGCCGAGCCTGGACGGTGTGGTTCACCGGGCCCGACCCAGCACCGCGGGCGTGGGACCACCTGTTCGGGCAACGCCCTAGGGGCTGGGTACGAATGCGGATGCGTTCGGGTGCCTGGCTCGGAGGAGCGTACGTAAATGCGAACGGTCGTCGCTCGTATGCCTCCGGATATCCCGAAGCGCAGGATCTGTTCCTCGCTGTAGCCGTGAAGCTCGACCAGGAGACGGGGGAGTTCATGCTCGACAGCGATGGCAACGTCGTCACCCTCGAAGGCGGAATCCTCGTACGATGGGACGAGGTGGAGCACCTTGAGCTCATCGACACCTGACCTAGGAGCCAAGATGGCCAGAGAAGAACGAGACCGGCGATTTCGAGAGACTCGTGGTGGCTACCCGTCGAGCTCGAAGACCGTCGCTGACCTGAGGCCCCCTCCCAAGGGTCCAGCACCAGGGGCACGGCCCCAATCGAAGCCGAGCTCTGACGAGCAGAAGGCTTCCTGAGCCCGGTCACGTCACCGGCTCCCCGATGATGGGCTGGTCGGCGTAGAGGGCGTCGATCGCCACGTCGAGGCGGGCGGCGGCGTTCTCCATGGTGTCGATCTCCACGTAGCCCCAGCGGCCGAAGCGGCCGTCGTTGTTCACGGCGGTGCACCAGCGGTCCCGCGCCGTCACGGCCTTGGCCTGCGTGGGGCCGGGGCTCTTCATCCCGCCGGACACCTCGATCACGAGGGTGCGGACCACGTCGCCGGGATCGTCCTGCACGAGGCGGACAAGGAAGTCGGGCACGTAGCGGTGGGAGCGGCCCTGCCAGGTGTAGGGGATCTCGAAGTCGAGGTGGTCGTTCTTCACGTAGGCGGCCACCTTCGGGTGGAGCTCGCAGCGCAGGGCGATGATCTCCTCCCAGGTGTTGCCCTTCACGCCGTCGAGCACCACGTGGCTCACGTGGCTCTTGGTGGCCTCGATGGCGGCCTTGCGGGTGACGAAGCTCACGTCGTCGGTGGAGCCCTCGCCGTCTGAGCGGCGCAGGATCGGCAAGAGGATGTCGCGGCGGGCGTCGGGGTGGCGCACCACCGCGTCGAACACGGCCTCGGCGGCCTGCGCCTTGAACTGGGTGAGCAGCAGCGCTCCGAGAGGCGTGTCGTCGGCCAGCGTGACCTTGTCGTCGAGCCAGCGCCGGGTGACGGCCACCAGCTCCGGGAACAGCCACGGCTTGGTGACGCCGGCGTGGGCCGCCAGGTTGCGGCGCAGCAGCTCGGCGGCGATCTCGAAGGCCACCTGCTGGGGGCGGGCGTCTCGCACCTTCGTGAGCTCCTGCTCGTCCACGCCGCCGATCAGACCGGCAGTCTGCGTCCAGGTGGCGAGGCTCGCGCGGTCAAGGTGCAGGCCGCGGGCGCTCGCGTGGTCGAGCTCGATGCGCTCCTCGGGCACCTCCACCCGGTAGCCGTCGACCTTGGGGAAGGTGATGCGCAGGGCGCGGCGCTCGTCGAGGGCCCGCACCTCCTGGCCGGGCCGGGCGAGGGGCGGGTCATCGATGGGCCGGTCGCTCGGCATGAACGCGAAGGGCACGCCGTAGATCTCGGCGTACTCGGGCTCGAAGCGGCCGTCGGCGTTCGTCTCGTAGCTGCGGCGGCGTAGGCCCCGGCCGACCACCTGCTCGCACAGCAGCTGGCTGCCGAAGCGACGGATCCCGAGGATGTGGGTCACGGTGTTGGCGTCCCAACCCTCTGTGAGCATCGACACGGACACGACGCAGCGGACGTGCTCGCCCAGGCGACCCCGCTTGCCGACGGTGTTCATCACCTCGCGCAGGAGGTCCTCGTCGGTGAGCTTGTCGACGTCGGCGCCGGGGTTGCGGCGCCGGAACTCGCTCTTGAAGACGTCGATCTCCTGCGCGGCGGCCTTCTTGAAGTCGTCCTTCATGGCCTCGCCCGACTCGAGCTGCGCGGAGTCGACGAGGATCGTGCGGTTGCGGCCTATCCAGCACCCGTCGTCACCCACGTTGCTGAGCAGCGGCAGAGCGCCGGAGCGCAGTGCCTCGCTGCCGTCGGGTCGCTCCACCGACTGCCCGCTGATCCAGTCGTAGACCAGCTTCGACACGATGGTGTTGGGGCAGACCACGATCATCACCGGCGGCGGCTCACCCAGCGCCTCGAGCTCGCGCTGCCAGCCGCGGAAGCGGCGCTCGTAGGAGTCGTAGAGGCTCTCCAGCGCACCCTGCAGCACGACCGGCGGTATCCACTCGGCGTCCGACGCGGCCTTGCGGCCGGCCCGCTTGGGGAGCTCGTCGCCCACGTGGTCCCACAGGTTCCGGTAGGTGGCGTGCTCGGCGTCGCTGACGTCGTCGTCCACCGGCACCCTCGGGATCTTCACGGTGCCCGACTCGATAGCGTCCATCAGCGAGAAGTCGCAGACGGTCCACGGGAAGATGTAGCCCT
>DATCYH010000582.1:0-7341 GCA_036570405.1 Nocardioides sp. | reverse complement strand
CGCGGGTCTGGCCGATGTATTCCACGATGAAGTCGCCCGGGAAGTGTCCGCCCTGACCGTCGGCGCCGGCGAACCACTCGGCGTTCTCGAACGGGTAGTGCACCTGGGCGAACGACATCGAGCCCGAGTCGAACCAGACGTCGAGGACGTCCTCGACGCGACGCATCGTCGACCTCCCGGTCGGGTCGTCGGGGTTCGGCCGGGTGAGCTGGTCGACGTAGGGACGGTGCAGGTCGGGCTCCCCCGCTGCGTTGCGGGGCAGCGTGCCGAAGTCCCGCTCGATCTCGTCGAACGAGCCATAGACGTCCAGGCGCGGGTAGGCCTCGTCGTCGCTCTTCCACACCGGCACCGGGGATCCCCAGAACCGGTTGCGCGTGATCGACCAGTCACGGGCGTTCTCCAGCCACTTGCCGAACTGGCCGTGCTTGATGTGGTCGGGCGTCCAGCGGATCTGCTCGTTGAGCTCGAGCATCCGGTCCTTGAACTTGGTGACCTCGACGAACCAGGACGAGACACCCTTGTAGATCAGGGGCTCGCGGCAGCGCCAGCAGTGCGGGTAGGAGTGCTCGTAGGACTCGCGGCGCAGCAGGACCGTGCCTGTGGACACCGCCCCGGTCTCGCCCTCGCCGCGGGTGGCCGCCTTGAGGTGGTCGATGAGGTGCAGGTTGGCGTCGAAGACCAGCATCCCGGCATATTCCTCGACCGGGTGCGTGAAGCGGCCGTCCTTGCCCACCGGCATCACCGCCTCGATGCCCTCGCGGTCGGTGACCTCCTTGTCCACCTCTCCGAAGGCGCCGGCGCTGTGCACCAGCCCGCTGCCGTCCGTGGTGGTGACGGCGTCGTCGGCGGCGACGATGCGGAAGGCGTTCTCGTGGCCGGCGTAGTAGGTGAACGGCGGCGTGTAGGTGCGACCGACCAGGTCGGAGCCGAGGTAACGACCGAGCACCTCGAACTCGCCGTCCTCGTTGCCCAGCTCGCGGGCGTAGGAGGACAACCTGGCCTCGGCGAGCAGGTAGCGCGCGGTGACCGCGCTGCCGTCCGGAGCCGTGCGCCCGGGCACCAGCGCCTCGACGACGACGTACTCGATCTCGGAGCCGACCATCACCGCGAGGTTGGAGGGCAGCGTCCACGGAGTGGTGGTCCAGATCAGGGCGAGCGCACCGTCCAGGACCGGGTCCTGGCCGGTCGGTGCGAGCTCGAAGCCGACGGTGACAGCCGGGTCCTGGCGCTGCTTGTAGACGTCGTCGTCCATCCGCAGCTCATGGTTCGACAGCGGCGTCTCGTCGTTCCAGCAGTAGGGCAGGACGCGGAAGCCCTCATAGACGTAGCCCTTGTCGTGCAGTGACTTGAACGCCCAGATAACGCTCTCCATGTAGGAGGGGTTGAGCGTCTTGTAGTCGTTGTCGAAGTCGACCCAGCGGGCCTGGCGGGTGACGTACTGCTCCCAGTCGCCGGTGTACTTCAGCACCGAGGACCGAGCGGCGTCGTTGAACTTCTCGATGCCCATCTCGTGGATCTCGTCGGTGGTCTTCAGACCGAGCTGGCGCATCGCCTCGAGCTCGGCGGGCAGCCCGTGGGTGTCCCAGCCGAAGCGGCGCTCTACGCGCTTGCCGCGCATCGTCTGGTACCGCGGGACGACGTCCTTGACGTAGCCGGTCAGCAGGTGGCCGTAGTGCGGCAGCCCGTTGGCGAACGGAGGCCCGTCATAGAAGACGAACTCGTTCTCGCCGTTGGCACCGGCATCGCGCTGCTCGACGCTGGCCACGAAGGTGTCGTCGTCCTTCCAGTAGGCGAGCACGCGCTCCTCGAGGTCGGGGAACCTCGGGCTCGACGCGACGCCGGACGGCTCGTCGGTGGAAGCCTTGGGATAGGTCATCGGGTCTCCTGGTCATACGTCGTGCAACTCGGGCTGCTGCCACGAGGACGACTCACCGGCTGCGCCGGATGACCGCGGTACCACCTCGTTTGCCACTGTCCGGCTGTCGCGACGGTGGCCACTCAAGTCAGGCTGTGACGGGCCCGCCCGTCCGGTTCTAGTGGGGTCCCGGTGCTGGCGGACCTGTTCTTCCGGAAGCTCGCCGCTGATGACGGCTCGAACGCTCTTGCACGGGAGTTTAGACCCGACACCGCGGCCGGGACCAATCAGTTCTCAGGCTGCGACGTCATCGAAGCAGTCGGGGGTGGCCGGAGGTTTGACGGACCGCTGCGCTGCGCATGCTGTGTCCCATGAGCGACCAGCACCCCGGCGGGCAGTTCCCCCCGCAGAATCCGGGCCAGAGCAACCCAGGCCAGCCAACCCAGCCCGGTCCGTGGGGCCAGCAACCCGACCAGTACGGCGGCCAGTACGGCGGCGGCCAGTACGGCGGCGGCCCGTACAGCGGCGGCCCGTACAGCGGTGGCTCGTACAGCGGTGGCCCGTACGGCGGGCAGTTCAACGGCCCCGGCGGCCCCGACAAGCCCGGCGGCGCCCCCTGGAAGGTGATCATCGCGATCGTCGTGGGCCTGCTGCTCATCGCTGGCATCGTGATCACCCTCGTGCTGACCCTCGGAGGCGACGACAACGACAGCGACGACAAGTCGGGCGATGACAGCGCGATGGCGGTGGCCACCGAATACGTCCAGGCTCTGCGCGATCGCGACTGTGAGGCTGCCCAGGCACTGCGGACACCCAACGAGGAGGACTGCGCAGCAACGGTCCCACCCCAGGGTGACATCTCGTTCGAGGACCCCGAGGAGTCCTCCAGCGATGACGACCGGGTCAGCTTCAACGTCGATGCGAAGGCTTCCGACCCGAGCACGGGCCAGAAGGTCGACACCACCATCGCCATGGTCGTGGTGAAGGTCGACGACGAGTGGAAGGTCGAGAGCTTCGGTGTCGGCCCCCAGCCGGGCAGCAGCTCCCCCGGCGCGTCCGGCTCCGGGGGCTCCAGCGGCACCGTACCGGCGCCCGGTGCCAGCCCCGGGACATCCCAGCCGGGCACCCCCCAGCCCGGCACCGGTGGCGCCGACGCACTCACCACCGTCAACACCCTGGTCGCCGCGATCGTCGCCAACGACTGCGACGCCGCCAAGGCCGTGCTCTACGTCCCCGAGATCGCGAACTGCGATGACATCAAGCTCGACGATGAGCAGGGCGTGACCTTCCAGGCGCCCCAGGAGACGGCCAGCACCGCGTCGATCGCCGCCTACGACGTGCCGATGGTCTCGGGAGGCACCGAGGTCGGGAAGCTGACGGTCTACCTGCTCACCGACTCGGCCGGAACGTGGAAGGTCTCGAGCTACACCTTCTGATCGATCACGTCCACCGGGCACGTCCACTGGGCACGTCCACTGGGCACGTCCACTGGGCACACGGTGTGCCCGGTGGTTCCCGGCCATTCCGTAGGGTTGACCCGTGACTGAGAACTTGAGCCAGCGCTCCGCCCATGGATGGGGCCTCGCCACCCTGACCCCCGACGACACCGTCCTGGACGTGTGGTTCCCGGCCCCCGAGATGGGTGCCGCTCCCGAGGGCACAACGGCCCCTGCCGAGCTCACCGCGCTCGGGGGCGACGACGAGCTGCGCGGCGTACGCCGTGAGGTCCGGCTGGTCTCGATCAGCGACCTGGACGCCGCACCGAGCAGCACCGAGGAGGTCTGGCTCCGCCTGCACCTGATCTCGACCCGACTCGTGCAGCCCCACGGACTCTCCCTGGACGGCACGTTCGGCCTGCTCACCAACGTGGTGTGGACCAGTGCCGGCCCGTGCGCAGTGGAGGGCTTCGAGCTGACCCGCGCCAGGCTGCGCGCCGCCGGCCAGCACGTCACCGTCTTCGGCGTCGACAAGTTCCCGCGAATGGTCGACTACGTGATCCCCAGCGGCGTCCGCATCGGCGACGCGGACCGGGTCCGCCTCGGCGCCCACCTCGCCTCCGGCACCACCGTCATGCACGAGGGCTTCGTGAACTTCAACGCCGGGACGCTCGGCGCCTCGATGGTGGAGGGCCGCATCTCCGGTGGGGTCGTGGTCGGCGACGGCTCCGACGTCGGCGGCGGCGCCTCGATCATGGGCACCCTGTCGGGCGGCGGCAAGGCGGTCATCTCGATCGGTGAGCGCTGCCTCCTCGGCGCCAACTCCGGGCTCGGCATCTCGCTGGGCGACGACTGCGTCGTCGAGGCCGGGTGTTACATCACCGCGGGCACCAAGGTCACCGTCAAGGACGACGACGGCAAGACCCGGGTGGTCAAGGCCTCCTCGCTCTCGGGCGCCAACAACGTGCTCTTCCGCCGCAACTCGGTCACCGGCGCCATCGAGGCCGTTGCGTGGAAGGGCCAGGGCATCGAGCTCAACGCCGCCCTGCACGCCAACGACTGACCATGTCCACCCGGACGAGGATCATCGGCGCCCTGTCGGTGATCGGGGTGGTCGTCGGCGTAGCGGTCGCAGTGGACCGCGGCTTCGGGCCCCTGCCGGGATCTGACGGTTGCCAGGTCGAGGTCGACGGCCACAAGGTGGAGCTCGGCCTGGAGCAGGCCGAGAACGCCGCGCTGATCGCAGCCATCGGCGTACGTCGTGGCCTGCCGGCGCGGGCGGTCAGCATCGCCCTGGCCACGGCGTACCAGGAATCGAAGATCATCAACATCGAGCACGGTGATCGGGACTCGATCGGGTTGTTCCAGCAGCGTCCCTCGCAGGGCTGGGGCACTCGCGAGGAGATCATGAGTCCCTACTACTCGACCAACGCCTTCTATGACGCCCTGGAGAAGATCGACGGCTACGAGGAGATGCGGATCACCGAGGCCGCCCAGCGGGTGCAACGCTCCGGCTTCCCCGAGGCCTACGAGGACCACGCCGCCGACGGCCGCGCGCTCGCCTCGGCGCTGACCGGCAACTCCCAAGGCGGCCAGTTCACCTGCGAGGTGGACGCCAAGGTCGCCGAGGCCGGGACCGAGCTGGACGAGAACGGGCTGACCTCACGCGCCGCCGACGTGCTGGTAGACCTCGAGGGCGCGTTCGGCGACCAGTCGGTCGGAGGTTTCTCCCCCGATGGGGTGAGCAGTGGCCACATGGAGGGATCGGCGCACTACGAGGGTCGGGCGGTCGATGTCTTCTTCCGGCCGATCAACGAGGAGCAGCGCAAGCGGGGCTGGGCAATGGCCTACTACCTGGTGGCCCAGGCGGACCGTCTCGACATCGCCACCGTCATCTATGACGACATGATCTGGACCGCACGTCGCTCCGACGACGGCTGGCGCGACTTCGACCCCGGCGACGTGGCCGGTAAGCCCGACGACACGGTGGCCATCCTCGAGCACCGCGACCACGTGCACGTCGACGTGCACCAGTGACTCGGCCGGGTCAGATGGTCGCGGCCACGTCCCACGCCGAGTGCATCGCGCCCTCGATGTAGCCCACCTCGGCGGCATCGCCGACCACGTCCACCGGCACTCCCGCCTCGCGGAGGCGCTCTGCCAGTGGGGCACCCGAAGCGGTGTCAGCGGCATGGATCACCACGTCGGCGGGGGCACTGTGTGCCTGGTCCCCCACGGTGAACCCGACGCGGTCCTTGGTGATCGCGGTGACCGTCGCGCGACGGTGCACGACCACACCCACCTCGTCGGCACGGCGTACGGCGGTCCAGCGGCGCGGCATCGCCATCGGCAGGCCGAGCGCCTGCCCTTCCTCGAGGAGCACCACGTTGCGTCCGCGCTCGGCCAGCCACTCCGCGAGCTCCAGCCCGACCAGGGACCCGCCGATCACGACGACGTCCTTGCCCATCGGCAGGAAGGTGCGGGTGAGGCGACGGATCGCCTCGGGGCTCTTCGTGACCCCGGACAGCTTGCCGAGTCGGCCCATCGTGCGCATGAACCTGGTGCCGTTGTCACCGTCCGCGGACCCCAGGAGCAGGTCGCGCAGCGTGTCACCGGTGTGGACGTGCGGCAGGTCGCCGCCGGGCACTGCCGGGCGGCCACGCGTCGCGCCGGTCGCGACCACAACATGGTCGGGGTTGATCTGCCGGACCAGCGCGGGGGTGGCCTCGGTGCCCAACCGGATCTCGATGCCGAGCCGCTCGACCTCGCTGGTGAGCCAGTCGAGGAGCTGCTCGTTGTCCGGAGTGGTCAGGGTGGAGAACCACAGCGTGCCGCCGAGGCGGTCGGAGCGGTCCACGACGGTGACCCTGTGCCCGCGCTCGGTCAGGACCCGCGCGGTCTCGAGCCCGCCGGGACCCGCGCCCACCACGAGGACGTGCTTGCGCGACCGGGTCGGGCCGAGGTCGAGCGGTGTCTCCCGGCCGAGCGCGGGATTGACCGCGCATACGGGGGTGTCGTCCCAGAAGTTCTCCTGGACGCAGACATAACAGTTGATGCAGGGCCGGATCGCCTGCGGTGTGCCGGCGGCGAGCTTGTTGACGATCTCCGGGTCGGCCAGCAGCTGACGGCCCATCGCGACGAAGTCGGCCTTGCCCTCGGCCAGGGCACGCTCCCCCACGCCGGGCAGGACGCGCCCGACTGCGATCACTGGGATCGACACCTGCTTCTTGATCGCGGCGGCCAGGTCGACGTAGGCACCGACCTTGTTGGGCAACGGGCCGTCGGTGAAGTTGGCGAACGGATTGCGGCCCCACCCGGTCACGTGGATGGCGTCGGCACCGGCCTGCTCGAAGAGCACCGAGGCAGCACAGGCCTCCTCGGAGGTGAGCCCACCCTCCTGGCCGAACTCCTCGCCGGCGACCCGGACCAGCACAGCCAGCTTGTCGCCGACGGCGGCCTTCACCGAGGAGATCACCTCGCAGGCAAGCCTGGCCCGGTTCTCCAGGGAACCGCCGTACTGGTCGCTGCGCAGGTTGTCGCGACGATTGAGGAACGCGCCGAGGATGTAGCCGTGGGCGCAGTGGATCTCGATCGCGTCGGCACCGGCCTGCATCACCCGCACCGCCGCGGCGGTCCAGGTCTCGACCAACCAGACCAGGTCGTCGGCGGTTGCCACGTGGTGGCTCGGCTGCCTGCCACCGGTCACGGCCCCCATCCGGACCAGCTCCTCACCGGTGTTGTCGGCCAGGGCGCGCATGTCGAGGGTGTAGTCCGGCTCCGAGGGAACCAGCAGCGGACGACCCTGCAAAGTGTCGATGCGGGACACCTTGCCGTGGTGCGTGCTCTGCACGCACAGCTTGCTGCCGGCCGCGTGGACCGCGTCGGCGAGCGCGCGCAGCCCGGGGATGAACTTGTCCTCGGAGAGTCCGGGCTCCTTGAGGCTGGTGGTGCCCGCGGGGAAGGCGATCGCACTGGCACCGGTGATGATCAACCCGGTCCCGCCGGCTGCCCGGGCGACGTAATGGTCGATGTCGCCCTGCTCGATCTCAC
>DATCYH010000581.1:0-4300 GCA_036570405.1 Nocardioides sp. | reverse complement strand
ATCCTGGGACCCCTCGCCATCGCCATCCAGGCCTGCTCCACCGTCGCGCAGGCACTGGAGGTCGCCTCGAGATTTCTCTTCGTGCACAGCCCGGCGCTGAGCATCGGCGTCGAGCCGGACCCGAGCGGTGCCCGGGGCGTGATCGCGGTGAGCTGGCGCAAGGACCCCGCCTCCTCGACGTACTCGGCGCAGGCGATGGAGCTCGGGATCGCTCTGATCCACCGGATCGCCGTGGCCCTGGTCGGCGAGGTCCCCGGCCTGAGGGCGGTGTGCCTGGTCCATCAGCCGCTCTCGCCGGTGCAGCGCTATGTCGACCACTTCGGCGCCGACGTCCGGTTCGGGATGCCGTTCACCGCGATCCGGGTCGAACGGCGGATCCTCGACAAGGCCTTCGAGACCGCGAACGAGTCGATCCGTCTGCTCGCCCTGGAGCACCTGTCGACCAGCTATCACGACCCGCGCCACCGGATCTCCAGCCAGGTACGACGAGCGCTGGCCGGCTCGCTGGGGATCGCGGTGCCCTCACTGGCCGGAGTGGCCCACCTGTTCTCGGTCCACCCGCGCACGCTGCAGCGACAACTGGCCGCCGAGGGTACGACGTTCGAGGAGGTGCTCGACGGCGTACGCCGTGAGGAGGCGCGGCGTTACCTGACGACGACCGACCTGCCCCTGGGTCAGGTCGCGGCCCTGGTCGCCTTCAGCGAGCAGTCCTCGCTCAGCCACGCCTGCCGACGCTGGTTCGACGCCACACCCAGGGCCCTGCGCCAGAGCTCAGCCTGACCGACCGGTCTCCTGCCGGATGCCGTCGAGTGCCGCCGAGACGACTTCCCTGAGCGGCGGAGCCACATCGACCACGACGCCGCGCTCGTCCGGGCCCAACGGTTCGAGCGTGGCCAGCTGGCTGTCCAGCAGCTCGGTCGGCATGAAGTGGCGCTCGCGTCCGGCCATCCGCGGCAACAGCACCTCGCGGGTGCCCGACAAGTGCACGAAGACCAAATCGGGTGCGCCCCGGCGCAGCTGGTCGCGATAGGCGCGCTTGAGCGCCGAGCAGGTCAGCACCACGGGCCTGTTGGCCGTCGCGGCCGCGGCGAGCACGCCTGCCAACTCCTCGAGCCAGGGCCGCCGGTCATCGTCGTCGAGGGGGATGCCTGCGCTCATCTTCTCGATGTTGGCGCGCGGGTGGTGGTCGTCGCCCTCCACGAAGCCGAGGTGCAGCTCGGCGGCCAGGGCCGTTGCGACGCTCGACTTGCCGGTGCCGGAGACGCCCATGACCATCAGACTGGGCATCATGCTTGCTGCCTCCATGGGTGAGACACAACAGTGTCGTGTTGGAACAAGTTTTTTGCGACCCCAGGTCGCACAATTGCGTGACCCATGATCCACGAGGAGTGAAGATGTCCCAGCAGGGAGCGGTCGTGACCGGCGCCGGTCGCGGCCTGGGCAAACAGATCGCCCGGCTGCTCGCCGAGCGTGGCCACCGGGTGCTGGTCACCGACGTGGACGCGGTGACCGCCCAGGCGGCGGCCGAGGAGATCGGCCACGGCGCCACCGCGATGGCCGTCGACGTCAGGGACCGCAGTCAGGTCGACGCCGCGCGTGAGCACATCGTCGAGACCGCCGGCAGCCTGTCGGTGTGGGTCAACAACGCCGGCGTGCTCTTCACCGGACCGGCCTGGGAACAGGGCACCGACGCCCACCGGCTGATGCTCGAGGTCAACGCGCTCGGCACCATCAACGGCACGGTCTCGGCGCTGGACCACATGCGCGGCAACGGCGGCGGCCACGTGGTCAACATCGTCTCCCTGGCCGGTCTGACCGCCGTCCCGGGCGAGGCGGTCTATGCCGCCTCCAAGCACGCCGCGATCGGCTTCAGCCTGAGCACCATGGCCGACCTGAAACTGGCCGGAATCAGCGACATCGACATCTCGTGCATCTGCCCCGACGGCATCTGGACCCCGATGCTGCACGACAAGCTCGACGACCCGGCCGCCGCGCTGTCGTTCTCCGGCAAACTGCTGCAGCCCGAGGAGGTCGTCGCCGCCGTGGCCAAGGTCCTCGACCGACCGAGCCTGGTCACCACCCTGCCCGCCTGGCGGGGCCTGGTGTCCCGCCTGGCTGACCTGCTGCCGCCGGTGGGCCTGCTCGCCGCGCCGCTGGTGGTGGCCCAAGGACGCCGAACCCAGAAGAAACTGTCCCGAAAGACACTGCAGGACCAGGGAGTAACCGCATGAACCCGAGCATCGCCATCATCGGCACCGGCTTCGGTGGCCTCGCCGCCGCCATCGAGCTGCGCAAGCGTGGCTTCGACGACATCGTCATCCTCGAGAAGGCCGACGACGTCGGGGGCGTGTGGCGCGAGAACACCTATCCCGGCGCCGCCTGCGACGTCCCGTCGCCGTTCTACTCCTACTCGTTCGAGCCGAACCCGCGCTGGCCGCACCGGTTCTCGCGGCAGCCGGCGATCCTGGACTACATCCGCGGTGTCGCCGACAAGTACGACCTGAAACGCCACATCCACTTCGGCAGCGAGGTCGAGGGCGCTACGTACGACCAGGACTCCGGCAAGTGGACGGTCGACATCGCCGGCGCCGAGCCGCTGGTCGTCGACGTCCTGGTGCCCGCCGTCGGCCAGCTCTCCCGACCGGCATACGCGCCGATCCCCGGGCGTGAGTCCTTCGCCGGCCCGAGCTTCCACTCCGCCGAGTGGGACCACGACGTCGACCTGAGTGGCAAGCGGGTCGCGGTGATCGGCACCGGCGCGAGCTCGGTCCAGTTCGTCCCCGAGGTCGCCCAGGTGGCCGACCACCTGGACCTGTTCCAGCGCAGCGCGCCCTACATCATGCCGAGGCCGGACCGGAAGTTCTCCGCCATGCACGGCAAGGTCTTCGAGAAGCTGCCGGTGACCCAGCTCGCCGAGCGCTACACCTGGGCCTCGGCCGTGGAGAGCCTGAGCGTGGCGTGGATCTATTCCCGGGCCCTGGCCCGCACCCTGCGTGGCGCCTCCAGGCTGCACATGAAGCTCCAGACCAAGTCGAAGCCGGGACTGTTCGAGAAGGTCTGGCCCGACTATCCGATCGGTTGCAAGCGGATCCTCTTCTCCAACAACTACCTGCCCGCCCTGGCCCGGGAGAACGTCGACGTGGTCACCGACCGGATCGCCGAGATCACCGCCACCGGTGTCGTGACCACGGACGGCGTCGAACACGCCGCGGACGTGATCATCTGGGGCACCGGCTTCAAGGCCACCGAGATCCTTGCCCCGATGGAGATCGCCCGCAGCGACGGTCACCGCCTGGCGGACGAGTGGAAGGCGGGGCCGCACGCCTATTACGGGATGGCGGTGCCTGGGTTCCCGAACCTGCAGATCATGTATGGGCCGAACACCAACACCGGTGGTGGCTCGGTGATCTTCTTCCTCGAGGCCCAGGCCAAGCACGTTGCCGACTATGTCGCGCACGTCGCCCGAACCGGCCAGCCCCACGTCGTTCGCCGTGAGGTCGAGGAGGCCCACGACCGTGAGGTGCAGGCGTCGCTCTCGGGCTCGGTGTGGAGCCAGTGCACGTCCTGGTACCGACAGGCCGACGGTCGGATCCCGACGAACTGGCCCGGCCTGAGCGGGCAATATCGCAAGGGTGTCAGGTTCGACTCGGACGACTATGAGCGCGCAACCGTCTAACGTCGCACAGGTGAACCACAGCGACGAGCGCGCGCAGAGACCGATCCGGCCGCACGAGGACCCGTTCCACGAGCCGCCGGCGGACCTGCACGCGCTCGCGCCCGGGGCGATCATCCGCACCAGGCGGGTGCAGCTGGCGTTCCTGGGTCTGATCCCGCAACGGACCCAGGCCTGGCAGCTCGCCTTTCGCAGCACCGACCTGGACGGGACCCCCGAGGTCGCGGTGACCACCATCGTCGTACCCGACGGCTTCGTGCCCGGCGAGCCGCAGCGACTGATCGCCTATCAGTGCGCGATCGACGCAGTCTCGGACCGGTGCTTCCCCTCCTACGCACTGCGCCGCGGTGCCCGGGCCTGGGGTGCGCTGCCGCAGTTCGAGTTGATGATCATGGCCGCGCTGCTGGAACGCGGCCACCTGCTCACCCTCGCCGACCACGAGGGCCGCCACGGCCACTTCGGTGCCCCACGCGAGCCCGGCCACCGGGTGCTCGACGGGATCCGCGCGACCCTCTCGTTCGCACCGCTCGGCCTCGAATCGTCAACTCCGGTGGGGCTTTTCGGCTATTCCGGGGGTGGGATGGCCTCGTCCTGGGCCGCGGAGATGGCACCGACCCATGCGCCCGA
>DATCYH010000580.1:0-2466 GCA_036570405.1 Nocardioides sp. | reverse complement strand
ATCACCTATCAACGCGGGGTGCCTCCCGTGGTCAACGACCACGTCGCGACGACGGTGCTGGCCCGGGCCGTCGAGCGGGTGCTCGGCACCGACGGAGTCGTGCCCACGCTGCAGAGCCTCGGCGGCGAGGACTTCGGGTGGTACCTCGAGCACGTTCCCGGCGCGATGGCCCGGCTCGGGACCCGCACGCCCGGGGGACCGACGTACGACCTCCACCAGGGGGACCTGCGCATCGACGAGCGTGCCACCGCGATCGCCGCGGCCCTGCTCGCCGAGGTCGCCCTGGGCGCTCTGGGTTGACGTCCGGCAGCGATCAGGTCACTGGCTGGTAACAGTTCCGATGGGTCGTCCTCGAATGCGCCCGGACGGGCTTAGGGTGACGTCGATTGCGCCCGGACCCGAGCGCCGAACGTAGAACATCTGGAGGACGTCGTGAAGAAGACCCTACGCATTGCGGCCGTGACGAGCGCAGTCGTGCTGACGCTGGCAAGTTGCGGATCGCGACCCTCGGACAAGGCCGACGACGAGGTCGAGAAGGGCACCCAGTACCCGGACTTCAAGGCGTGCATGGTCTCCGACTCGGGCGGCTTCGACGACAAGTCCTTCAACCAGACCTCCTACGCCGGTCTGGTCAACGCCAAGGAGAAGCACGGCCTGAAGACCGCCGAGGTCGAGTCGAACTCCGACGCCGAATATGACGGCAACCTCAAGGAGCTGGTCAACGCCGACTGCAACCAGATCACCACCGTCGGCTTCAAGCTCGCAGCCGCGACCCTCAAGTCGGCCAAGGCCAACCCCGACGTCGACTACGCGATCGTCGACTCCACCTACATCGACGAGTCCGGCAAGAACACCGCGCCGGCCAACGTCAAGGGTCTCTCCTTCAAGACCGACGAGGCTGCGTTCCTCGCCGGCTACCTCGGCGCCTCGCAGTCGAAGACCGGCAAGGTCGGCACCTTTGGTGGGATGAACATCCCGACCGTCACGATCTTCATGAACGGCTTCGCCAAGGGCGTCGCGAAGTACAACGAGGACAACGACGCGAACGTCCAGGTCATCGGCTGGGACGAGGCGAAGCAGAAGGGCTCGTTCACCAACGACTTCGAGACCCAGTCCAAGGGTCAGTCCGTGGCCAAGACCCTGATCCGTCAGGGTGCCGACGTGGTCATGCCGGTCGCAGGGCCGGCCGGTCTCGGCGGGCTCAAGGCCGTCAAGGACGCCGGCGTGATGGGCATCTGGGTGGACACCGACGGTTGTGTCTCCGCCGCTGAGTACTGCGACGTGCTGCTGAGCTCGGTCGTCAAGGCCATGGACGTCGCCGTGCAGCAGGCGATCACCGACTCCGCCGAGGACAAGTTCACCAACGAGGTCTACGAGGGCACCCTGGCCAACGAGGGCGTCTCGCTGGCACCGTTCCACGAGTTCGACTCCAAGATCGACCAGAAGGTCAAGGACGAACTGAAGGCTCTCCAGGAGCAGATCATCTCCGGGGACCTCAAGGTCAACTGATCGCAGGGGGCCGGGGTCGGGCATCCGCCCGGCCCCGGCCCTTGCGTTCTAGGGTGTTGCCAGGCATTCCGCAGCTCGAGGAGATCCATGAAGCTGGAGATCAAGGACCTGACCAAGCGGTTCGGTTCGTTCACCGCCAACGACGGCATCGACCTCACCATCGAACCCGGTGAGATCCACTGCCTGCTCGGGGAGAACGGCGCCGGCAAGTCGACCTTGATGAACATGCTCTACGGGTTGCTCGACCCGACCTCGGGGCAGATCGTCATCGACGGTGAGCCGGTCACCTTCGCCACCCCGAAGGACGCCATCGCCGCCGGCATCGGGATGGTCCACCAGCACTTCATGCTGGTCCCGGTCTTCACCGTGGCCGAGAACGTGATGCTCGGGCGTGAGCAGACCTCCGCGCCGGGGGTGCTCAGCCGCCGCCGCGCGTCCGCCAGGGTGCGTGAGCTCTCCAGCGCGTTCAACCTCGCCGTCGACCCGGACCGCCTGGTCGAGGACCTGCCGGTCGGCGTGCAGCAACGCGTCGAGATTCTCAAGGCGCTGGCGAACGAGGCGAAGGTGCTGATCCTCGATGAGCCGACCGCCGTGCTCACGCCGCAGGAGATCGACGAGCTGATGGCCATCATGCGCCGGCTCAAGGAGCAGGGCACCTCCATCATCTTCATCACCCACAAGCTGCGCGAGGTCAAGGCGATCGGCGACCGGATCAGCGTGATCCGCCGCGGCAAGCTGGTCGGCACCGCCGACCCGTCGGCCAGCGAGGCCGAGCTGGCCGAGATGATGGTCGGCCGATCGGTCTCGCTCCGCGTCGAGAAGGAGAACCGCACCGGGGGAGACATGGTGCTCCAGGCCGACCGGGTCACCGTGATCGACCCGCGCGGTCACCAGGTGGTCAAGGACGTCTCGTTCCAGGTCCGGGCCGGCGAGGTCGTCGGGATCGCCGGGGTCCAG
>DATCYH010000579.1:0-4962 GCA_036570405.1 Nocardioides sp. | reverse complement strand
CCCGGTTGAGGTGTCGTGTGGTGTCGAGGACCAGGCCCGAACCGACCGCGTTGCCCGCGATCGACGTACCGGCTCCGCGCATCGTGACCGGCACCGACAGCGAGCGCGCGACCGACACCGCGGCGAGCAGCTCCTCGCGGGTGCGCGGCCGGGCGACGGCGGCCGGGACCAGGCGATAGAGCGAGGCATCCGAGGAATACAGGGCCCGGTCCAGCGTGGCCGACGAGGCGTCGCGCACCCCGGCACGGTGCAGGGCCGCAACCAGGTCGTCCATCACGTCACGACCCGTGGGGTGCGATATCGCCGGGTGGCCAGGTGCACGCAGGCGCCGAGGACGCCAACCAGATAGATCCCCAGCGCGAGCCAGATCCACGGCGTCATCGACGGTTCCTCGTCGCGAGCGACCCCGAGGGTGATCAGCTCCACGACGATCAGCAACAACATCGTCGCGGCGCCGAACCCGAAGAGGTCGGCGCTTAGGCGCCGGCGCAGCTCGACCGTCCGATCGGGGGTCGAGAGCCACCACTTCTTGTCACGTTCGTTGATGTTGAGCAGGGTCTCCGGCGCGCGCGGGACCCAGTTCGCCAACGCCCAGAAGAGCAGGGCCATGCCGGCCCCGACCAGGGCCATCGTGAGCACCGCCTCGGGGCGCGAGCCCCAGCGGTCCACCTCGCCGGACCCGGCGAAGTGCAACGGCACCCGCTCGGGCAGCACGAACCAACCAACCGTGCAGACGCCCGCGTGCGCGAGCACGGTCACCCAGAACGTCACCCGCGCCATCAGCGCCTGCCTGCAGGGCGATAGCGGGAGGTGAACATCCACACGAGCCAGGTCAGCGTCCCCAGCGCGAAGCCCAGCACGGCCACCACGCCGAGCCGGCCCAGGCCCCTGCCCGCGTCCTCGCCGACACGGGTTGCGGCCACCACGAGCAGGGAGAGCAGCGCCATCGTGCAGATCCCGAAGAACGCCACGTCCGTGGCGATCATCCGGCGGAACCTGGCCTGGTTCTGGGGCCGGATCCAGTGGTCGCGATAGGGCAGCCCGAGCCGATCGCCGCCGCGTGCCGGGACCACCCGGACCAACACCTCAAACACGGCTGCCAGCAACAAGCCGATGATCAGCATGCTGATCAACACGAACGACTTCGCCCGGAACATCGTGGGATCGCCGTCCGCATCGAAACGGACCGGGACCCGGTCGGGCAGCATCGTCGAGCCGACGACCAGGCAGAGGAGATAGACCGCCACACTGAGCCGGAAGAGCCAGATCACCAATGCTCCAGCGACCCGCGAAAGACGCTGGCCAGGTCATCGGCGGTCACCTCCCGCGGTGCGGTCGCCAGCAGTCGCTGCTGCTTGAGTGCACCGTCGACCAAGTCGTCGACGTCGCCATCCCCATAACCGACCTCGGCCAGACCGTTGGGGATACCGATGTCTCGCATCAGTGCGGAGAGTACGTCGGGGAGCAGCGCCGGCGAGTCGGCTGCGGACCCCTGGGGGTCGAGCAGCCGGGCCGCGCGCAGGTGCCGTTCCGGGGCAGCCTCGAAGGTGAGCCGGAATGCCTCGGGCGCGGTCAGCGAGACGGCCATCCCGTGCGGCACGATCGGCTCGTCCTGCGGATAGCCCTCGGGGCGATAGTCGCGGACCCGACCGGCGACCGGATAGGCGCAGGCGTGCGGGATGTGTACGCCGGCATTGCCGAAGCCCATCCCGGCGAAGGTCGCGGCCAGGGCCATCTCCTCGCGGGCGGCCAGGTCGCCGCCGTCACGCACGGCGGCGCGGAAGGAGCTGGCGAGCAGCGAGAGCGCCTTCTCCGACCACATGTCTGCGATCGGGTTCGCGCCACAGTAGGGAACCCGCTCGGCGGCCTGCTTGGCCGGGAAGTCGGCGTACCACTTGGCGGTCTAGCTCTCCAGCGCGTGGCACAGGATGTCCATCCCGGCGGCGGCGGTGACCATCGCCGGCTGGGTGATGGTGAGGGCAGGGTCGATGACGGCCATCGTCGGGCGCAGGCGCGGGTGGCTGATCCCGGTCTTCACCTTGAGCGACAGCACGTTGAGCACGCAGATCGTGGTGCTCTCACTGCCGGTGCCGGTGGTGGTCGGGACGGCGATCAGCGGCTTGAGCGGTTGCGTCGGCGCCAACGCTCGACCGACCGGGGCGTTGATGTAGTCCATCAGCTCGCCGTCGTTGGTGCCGAGCAGGTTCACCGCCTTCGCCGTGTCGATCGCGGATCCACCACCGACCGCGACGTAAGCATCGAAGGGCCCCTCACTGCGGCCGAACTCGACGGCACCCGCCAGGCTCTCGTCGGTTGGCTCGACGTGGGCGTCCTCGAAGACGACCACCTCGATGCCGGTGGCCGCGATCTGCTCGGCGATCCGTGCCGGGTGGCCGGTCGCGGCAACGCCGGGGTCGGTCACCAGCAGCACGCGGCGGGCGCCGAGCTGGCCCAGGTCGTGTCCGATCTCTGCCGATGCGCCGGTGCCGAACTTGAGCCCCGGAGCACCGTAGGTGAAGACGGTCTCGGTCATGGAGACCAACCTAGTCGCTCTCGAGGGGCATCTGGGGTTGGGTGACACGGGGTGCCGCGACGGGGTGCCGCGACGGGGTGCCGCGACGGGCGGGGTCCGGGCCTCAGCGAGTCAGGGCGTGCCGGACGACGTCGAGCACCTCGAGACGACCGGCCTCGATGTCCGCGATCGGCACCCACGCGACCTCATCGGTGGTCCCGTCGACCTCGACCACTCGCGGCACGGCGCCCTCGGCAACGGTGGCGGCGAAGATCAGGTGGACCCCGTGGAAGTCCTCGTGCCGGCCGTTCGGGGCGGTGCCGGTGAAGTGGACGTCGTCCACGTCGAGCAGCTCACCGGGCACGCACACCAGGCCGCACTCCTCGGCGACCTCCCGCACCAGTGCCCGGGCGGGTTGTTCACCGTGGTCGACGCCACCGCCGGGCAGGGTCCACGACCCGGCATGGTGCCCGAGCGCCGAGATCCGGGTGAGCAGCAACGTCTGCTCCCGGCGGATCACCGCATAGGCGGCCAACCGTTGCCGCTCGAACGGCCGATGGTCGGCCAGGGCCTCGCGGACCAGGGCGGTGACCGGGACGGTCGCGTTGAGCACGTCGGCCAGCGGCAGCCAGGCCGCCTCGATCGTCGAGCCGTCGACCTCGACCACCCGCGGTTCGGGGGCGTCCTTGGGGACCCAGCCGTCATAGACGATGCGCAGCGCGTGATAGTCCGCCAGCCGCTCGCCGTGGGTGGCCTTGGGGTTGTGCAGCGAATAGACGCGGGCCTGCTCGGAGACCACCGCGTCGAGCCCCGTCTCCTCGTGGATCTCGCGGATCACCGCCTCTCGGGGGTCCTCCCCGTGGTCCAGGCCCCCGCCGGGGAGCGTCCAGAGCGGGGTGCGGGAGATGCGCGGGGCCAACCGGGAGAGCAGGATGCGGTCGCCTCGAATGATCACGGCGTATGCCGCGACCCGCTGGCGTTTCGGTAGTCGACCCATGTGGCCAGAGTGTATGACGGGTCACCCGAGAGGCGGGGCGGGTGCCGCTCGAGTTGCGATCAGTGCTCACTTCGCTACGGTGGATCGAATGCGTCGCGACCCGTGGCTCGACAACGCCAAGTTCACTCTGGTCACCCTGGTGGTGATCGGGCACTCGTTTGCCATCCTGGGTGCCAGCGCCCTGGAACTGCAGGTCTACGACTTCATCTACTTCTGGCACATCCCGGCGTTCGTGCTGGTCAGCGGCCATCTTTCGAAGGGCTTCGCCTGGGATCGGAAGCACTTCTCGTCCCTGTTCACGACCTTGGTCCTTCCGTTCCTGATCTTCGAACCGGTGCTGCTGGCTTGGCGCGAACACCTGGGTGAGGACACCGAGGGACCGTTGTGGCTCGAGCCGCACTGGGCGATGTGGTACATCGTCGCGTTGTTCGCCTGGCGCCTGGCCACTCCCTTGCTGCGGCTGCACTGGCTGATGGTTCCCGCCTCCGTGGCGGTCTCGCTGGCGAGTGGCTTCAGCGACGTGCTGACCCTCTCCCTGCCCCGGATCCTTGGGCTGTTGCCGTTCTTCGTGATCGGCCTGCACCTGCGCCGCGAGCACCTGTCCGTGCTGACCCGTGCTCGGGTGCGTCCGTTCGCCGCCGCGGCGATGCTGTGGATCTTCGTCGTCGCCGGGAGCACCGACCAGTGGGGACGCACCGCGTTCCTCTACCACGACCGCTCCTATGGCGCTCTCGGCGTGCCCGGTCCCGAGGCGATGGAGGTCCGGCTCCAGGTCCTGCTGATCGGCCTGGTCGGCGCCGCTGCCGCCCTCTCGCTGATCCCGAGCCGACAGCTGCCGATCACCGCGATGGGCTCTGCGTCGATGGTGGTCTACCTGTTCCACGGGTTCGTGGTGCGCTACGCCGAGTCTGCCGGGTGGCTGGATCCGTGGCGTGGGCAGTCCTCGCTGTCGATCCCGCTCGCGGTCGGCGGGTCGGTGCTGCTCGCGCTCTTCCTCTCCTGGGCTCCGGTGGCAAGCCGGCTGACCTGGTTCGTGGACCCGGTGGGGTCGCTGCGTCGTCGACGCGCCTCCGAGGCCGGTGCCAGTCATCCCGGTCCGGCGCCTCGTGGTGAGCTGGTGGTCAACGTTGACGTCGACGGCATCCGACCCAGCCGGGACCTGACCTCGGTCGGGACGACGACGCGAGACCTCACCTCGGCCGCGGGCCCCAGGTAGGTCGCACCGCAGCCTTCGGCACCAGGTCGAGTCCGACCGCCTCGGCCAGGTCCGGGGCGTGGCCACCGAGGTGCGCGGGATGCCACGGGGCGTGCTCGCCGGGCGCAGGCCGATGGTGCGGCAGCTGCTGCAGTTCCTCCAGCATGCCGGTGAGGGTGTGGCCCAGTTGCTGCGTCGCGGCAGTCAGATCGCCGCCGGGCACGACGTACTGCGGGAGGCCGAAGGCGACGTCCACTC
>DATCYH010000578.1:0-3877 GCA_036570405.1 Nocardioides sp. | reverse complement strand
TGGGGCTTCCGCACCAACTACAACAACGCCCAGAACATCGAAGCTGTGGCCAACATGGCCTTCGGCGAGGGCAAGTCCGTCGGCATGATCTATGGCACCGACGGGTTCGGCCAGGCCGGATTTGACGCGGTCAGCTCCTATGCCAAGAAGAACGGTCTCGACCTGGTCAAGGCCGAGGGCGTCGACCCCGGCGCCACGTCGATGACTTCCCAGGTCAACACTCTCAAGGACGCCGGCGTGGACACCGTCATCGTCTGGTTCACCACGGGCGCGGACCACGCCACGATGATGCGCAGCATGGCCCAGGTCAACTATGACCCCGAGATCGTCGCGACCGCGACCATCCTGGACCCGGCCTTCACCGAGCTCTCCAAGCCCACCGAGTGGGACAACACCTCGTTCGCGGCCCCGATCGACTTCGAGTCGCCCGAGCTCAAGGACCTCACCGAGCGCTACGCGAAGGAATACGGCGAGGAGCCGCTCATCATGACGGCCGTGTGGTCGCTCTATGCGGCGACGCTGACCTACGCCGCGGCCGTGGCCGAATCGGGCGACTCCAGCGACTACCCCGCCGTGCGGGAGGCGATGGAGAACCTGGACAGCGTCGAGGTGCTCGGACAGACGTTCGACAAGCCGTTCTCCGAGAAGGACCACGAGCTCTTCACCCCGGAGGACTGGATCACCTACGGCTTCGACAAGACCGGAGAAGTCGTCAAGGCCAACTGACGCTCTCAGCTCCATTCTCAGCCCGATCCCAACCGAGGAGCATTCATGGACTCCGTCCTCGTCGGCACCACGCTCGGCGGACTTTACGGACTGGTCGCACTCGCGTTCGTCCTGACCTTCCAGACCACCCGAACACTGAACTTCGCGCTCGGCGAGTTCATCACCGCGGGAGGCTTCGCGTTCATCGCGATAGTTGCTCTCGACCTGCCGGCCTGGCTGGCCGTGGCAGTCAGTGTCGTGGTGATCGGAATCCTGGGCACGCTCGTCGAGCGCTTCGTCGTACGCCCGTTCAACTCCGGACCGCACGACATCCGATGGTTGCTCACCACCGCCGGACTCTCCCTGATCATGCTCGACCTGCTGCGCAACTCGCAGGGAGCAGGGACCAAGGCACTCAACGGGATCGGTTTCGAGGGCTTCACCTCGGTCGCCGGGACCCGGGTCAGCTCGCAGTTCCTGCTGATCCTGGTCCTGGCGATCGGGGTCACCCTCGCCCTCACCTGGTTCACCCAACGCACCCGTCTCGGCACGATCTTCCGGGCAGTGGCCGAGGATCGTGAGACCTCATCCCTGATGGGCCTCAATCCGGGACTCGTGGCGCTCGGTGCCTATGCCATCGCGATGGCCATCGCTGCCCTGGCCGGCATCATGTACAGCGCCGAGGTCGGGCTCTCGATCAGCACCGGTCAGTCACTGCTCGTGGCGGGCTTCGCCACCGCGATCCTCGGTGGGCTCGACAGCATCCCGGGGGCGCTGGTCGGTGGGCTCATCTATGGCATCACCACCGTGGTCGCCACCGACCTGCTCGGCACCGCCATCGGCGGCGTGATCGGTCTCGTCGTCACCGTCGTGGTTCTCGCTGTCCGTCCCCAAGGCCTGATGGGCCGCGTCGTCATGGAGAAGGTCTGATGTCCGAGGCAGTAGCCACCATTCGCAGGGACCTGCTCCGCAAGGACCTGCTCGTCCTGGTCGTCGCCGTGGCACTCGCGGCCATCGCCATCGTTCCCGGGCTGGGCGGAGATCCACTGACCATCTCCCGCAGCCAGTCGATGGGGTCGATCGCGGTCGCCCTGGTCGCCGCCTGCGGGCTCAACCTGTTGGCCGGATATTCCGGACTGGTCTCCCTGGGCCAAGGCGCCTTCGTCGCCATCGGCGCCTACGTGAGCGCATGGATGCTGTTGGGCATCGGCCTCCCCTGGCCCTTGGCGATGCTCAGTGCCGTGGTCGTCTCGGCTGGCGCCGGCGCAGTGCTGTCACTCGCTGCGGCTCGCTTGTCCGGACCCCAGGTCGCGATGATCACGCTCGCCTTCGCGGTGATGCTGCACAGGCTCTTCGTCGAGCTCGAGATGTTCGGCCGCCTGGCGGGCTACCCCAACGTCTCCAACCACGAGACCTCGTTGCTCGAACCGATCGAGGTGGGCGGCTTCGTCCTGGAGCCGCCGCTGTTCGCAGCAACCGCCCCGCTCGCCATGGTGCTGGTCGGCATCATCGCGGTGCTCTCCTTCCTGGCCTACCGCAACCTCGCCCAGTCGGCGTGGGGCCGGAGCCTGCGTGCGCTCTCGACGAACGAGATCGTCGCCTCACACATCGGCATCAACCCGCGCCGCCGCAAGACGGCGGTCTTCACCGTCGCCGCGGCCTTCGGCGGTGTGGCCGGCACCATGCAGACCCAGTTGCAGGCCCACCTGCAGCCCGAGTCGTTCACCTTCACGCTCAGCCTGAGCCTGATCATCATGGTGATCCTGGGTGGCGCGGGTCGCCTCTATGGCCCCGTCGTCGGTGTGCTCGTCCTGATGACTCTCGAGCACTCCCACGCCATGAAGAGCCTGGTGGACTTCCAGCAGCAGAACCTGAGCGACACCTGGTTCCTCTCCGACGAGGGGCTGACTGGGCTGCTGCTCATCCTGACGCTGGTCTTCCTGCCGTCGGGAATCGTCGGCGGGGCGCAGCAGCTGTGGCACCGGCTGCGGGCACGCCGCGACGGCTCCTCCTCGGAGGTTGACGAGGCGTCTGCCTTCGAGGTCGACCAGACGATCGTGAAGTCGGCCCAGCACCAGGAGCAGGTCCACGTCGACCTGGCCACCCGCGCGGAAGTGATGCGCCTGAAGGACGTGACCCACAGCTTCGCCGGCCTCAAGGCGGTCGACGACATGCAGCTGAGCCTTCGCGAGGGCACCATCCACGCACTGGTCGGACCGAACGGCGCAGGCAAGACCACGCTGGTCAACCTGACCACCGGGGTCTATCCGCTGCAGGCCGGCGCCAGCTGCACCATCCTGGACGCAGACGCCACGGGACTGGCTCCGCACGCGATCTATCAGCTCGGCGTGGCACGCACGTTCCAGACACCGCAGCTCTTCCAGGGTGAGAGTGCACTGGTCAACGTGATGGCCGGGCTCGACGCCAAGCTCGGTGAGTCGTTCCTGGCCACCCTCCTCCGGCTCCCCGGCATTCGCCGCAAGGAGGCCGAGGGCAGGGACCGTGCCATGGAGCTCCTTCGTCGACTCGGCATCGAGGAGCACGCCAACACACCTGCCGGCGAGCTCCCCTACGGGCTCCAGCGCTCGGTGGAGCTGGCCCGAGCACTGGCCAGCGACCCCAAGATCCTGATCCTGGACGAACCGGCAGCAGGCCTGAACCCCTCGGAGACCTATCAGCTCGGCACGACGCTCGAGGCGATTGCCAGCACGGGCGTGGCCATCCTCCTGGTCGAGCACGACATGAGCCTGGTCATCCGGGTCGCCGACGAAGTGACCTGCATGGAACGAGGCGCTCGCATCTATCACGGCGACGCGGCAGGGCTGCAACAGGACGAGCGCGTGCTCACCGCCTATCTCGGCGAGGGCCACGTCACCATCGACTCGAAGGGGAGCAGCAATGCTTGAGGCACACGAGATCGCGAGCGGCTACGGTCCGGTGAGCGTGCTCCACCAGGTCAGCATGCGTCTCGCCCAGGAGGAGGTCGTCGCCGTCGTCGGCGCCAACGGGGCCGGCAAAAGCACGCTGGTGCGGACCCTGTCGGGCCTGCTCCCGCTCCGCGCCGGACGGATCACCCTCGACGACGCATCCATCGGCTCCGCCTCGGCGCACTCGCGGGCGAAGCAGGGCCTGATCATGGTGCCGGAGGGACGCAAGCTCTTCGCGGGGCTCT
>DATCYH010000577.1:0-6811 GCA_036570405.1 Nocardioides sp. | reverse complement strand
GCCTGTCGGCCGTGGAGCAGGCCGCGCCGGGCCACGTGACGACCGTGCGCGAGAAGGTGCTGGATGCGCTCACCTCCGAGCAGGTCGAGCAGCTGCGCGCGATCACCGACGCACTGTTGCCGCGGTTGGACCCGAATCGTCGACTCTCCAAGCTCTATGACCCCGGGCACGAGCGGCCTGCGGCGGGTCGAGACTCCTAGACTCGTTGGCATGAGGATCTTCCGCGCCCCCTTCGCCTCGGTGCATCCGCTCTATGTCGCCAAGGCGGAGCGAAAGGGCCGCACCCGTGCCGAGGTCGACGAGGTGATCCGGTGGCTGACCGGTTTCTCCCAGGCGGAGCTGGAGCAGCACCTCGCCGAGGAGACGACGTTCGAGGAGTTCTTCGGTGCTGCGCGCCTCAACCCTGCTGCCTCGCTGATCACCGGCTCGGTGTGCGGGGTCAGGGTTCAGGATGTCGAGGACCCGTTGATGCAGCAGATCCGCTGGCTGGACAAGCTGGTCGACGAACTGGCTCGAGGCAAGGCGATGGAGAAGGTGTTGAGACGCCCCGAGCCGACCGAGCCGGGGAGCGCCGCGGGTTCGACCTCGATCACGACCGACCGCGGACCCGACTTCGACGGCGTGCGGATCGGTCGCCCGGCGACCGGGGCGCTCATCGACGCGGGACATCGCACGCTCGCGGACCTGCCCGCCGACCTTGACGAGCTGCTCACCTTGCACGGTGTCGGACCGGCAGCGGTGAAACGGCTCGCCGCGGCCCGCTGAGTCGTCGAACCTCGCGCGTCCCCAGACGTCAGCGCGTTGGACGAAGCTTCAGTTCGCGGATCATCGTGACCTTCCCGATGTTGCCGTCGAACGTGTAGACCTGCCGCAGGCGCAGCGACTTCGGCGCCGTGCCCTGCTTGACCTCGAACACGACGCGACCCCGGGTCCAGAAATCCTCGCGTTCGAGTCTTCTCCGGTCGACCGGCTCGCTGCCGTCCAAGGTGACCTGGAGCGTGCCGTAGGAGGTCGGCTCACGCGTTTCGGCATCGGGATTCATTCCATAGCCATGCCCGACGTTCAGGTCGACGACCACCCACCGCGAGCCCTCCTTTGGCCCAACCGAGCTCGGCCTCGTGGGCCACCTCGGCCACCGGGTCAACGAATATCTCTGCGGAGTAGGCGCGCAGTGAGTCGCTGGGCTCCTCAGTCTCCATCTTGCAATCACGGTTGGGCGCGCAGCCGGTGTCGAACCTGACGGCGGGTTCATAGAGCGGCTGTGCGATGCCGGCGTCGATCTTGCCGGTGGCGGGGTGCAGGACCTGGGTAACGCCTTCGCTCTCGACCTCGACGGTGATGTCCTTGAGATCGACGTCCTCGGCGACGGCGACCACCAGCGACACGCCGTTATAGGCATCACCGAGCCCGACGTTGACCTCCAAGTCGGCGGTGCTCACCGGGATCTTCTCGTCCCCGACGACCAGTCGGATCTGGATCGGTGTGGGGCCCTTCTCGGGGTAGCCATGGCCCCCTCGATCGGTCATCCGCCAGGACACCGGCACGAGACGGCCACCGTCAGGGGCCTGCCATGTCTCGTCGACACTGGAGTGGCCGTTGTCGATGAGCTCTCCCTCCAAGGAGGCGAGAGGCTCGGCAACGCGGACCCTCACCTGGTGCTGGGGCAGCAGCACAGTGTGTTCATTGGTGGCATAGACACGGTCGTGCAGCGTCGCATGCTCGCCCGCGTCGAGCACCCAGATTTCGCCCTCGCTGAGTGCCTCAGCGATCCGAACGGTGAGGACGACCGCGGTGATCGCTAGCGCGACGCTCAGCAGCTTCAGGAAGGCGCTGCGCCAAGTGGGGGTCATGCCAGCTTCCTTGCGGGGACGGTCCAGGCGATCGTGAGATCCGCGGTCCTGGGGTCGAACGGGTCGCTGAGCGTGGCGCGCAGCTTGTCGGTGAGGCGGAACTCACCAGCGGGCTTGCCACGCACCACCTCGAAGACGAACTGGTTGCCGCCCTGGTTCCTCGTGATGCCGAGGGGTAGTGCGTCCGCATGAATGGGGTCGGCCGCAGTGGGTTCTCCACCGAGGGTTGCCGAGAGCGTGTGGTGCTTCTTCTCCCAGTAATGTTCCCGGGGCTGGTCCGCGGAATGCACCGAGATGCTGAAAGGCATCTTCACCTCGACGAGCAGGAACTCGCGGCCCGGCTCCGCCCAACCGAGGCCGTCAACGTAGGGCGTCCGTGAGACGAGAGTGACCAGGCACGCGAGTTCGTCGGGATATCCGATCTGGAGCGGGGAGCTGCCGACGGCGCGAGGCGTGCTGCAAGGAACGTGCTTGAAGGCGCGAACCTTCTCATATGTGGGGGCGCGCTCGCCATCCGCTGTCCGACCCCGTGCGACCGACCCATCGGCAGAGACGACCTGGGTCTGGCCGGCGAAGCTCACCCGCACCTCGATGTCTTTGGGGTGGCCCTCGACTGCCACCCAGTAGTTGTCGTCCTCGTTCGGCTGGTTGGGGTCGAGGAGCGGCCTGTCAGATCCGGAGAGCGGGTAGTCCTTGCCGTCGGCACGGAGCACGACGTCGACCTTCGTGGACAAAGTCGCCGCGACGGCGGTGAGGGGGCGCGGGGTGTGAAACTTGGTCCCGACCTGCACAAAGCTGCCCCCTTCGGGGGCCTGCAGGTTGGCTTGCGCGTTCCAGAGACCGGGCAACTCCTCTTCCGGGGCACCGACAGCCACGTCGAGGTCAGACCAGGGCAGGAAGACCTGCCCGACATGAGCCGGAGCCTTCACGCTGTGCGGCTGGGTGTACACGTTGCCGACCTTCGCGTGCGGCCGGTCGTCCTCAGGGTGTTGCACGACGTACAGCGTCACTGCCAGCGCGAGGACGAGGACCGCCAGGGCCGCGGGGAGGAAACGGTTCAGGTGCTTCCCGACGGTGGCGAGCCTCGCTCGCTGCTGTGTTCACGGAGGGGATGTTCCCCCACGAACTGCTCGTGCAAACTGGGTGGCGGTCGTTCCTATGAGACGAGACGGGTGGTCGGGCATGACGAGGCGGACGAGCAGCGCGAGCAATGAGTTCGGTCGGTCGGGACGGGAGACCGATCGAGTCCGGGTCGGCCTTTTGGGCGTGGGCGTGCTGGCAGTGCTCTTCGTCGTCGGGCTGGCCTGGGCCAAGTGGCTGCCCTACGTCGACAAGTCCCTCGCTCTGTCCGACTCCGGTGCCTGGGACGGCTCCGCGATCTTCCTCTCCTCCGGGGATCCGGGAGCGACGCCGTCACTGGCGGGCGCGTGGCAGTTCACGAGTGACTACTTCCTCGCCGTCTGGAAGGCGGCGCTGGTTGCGTTGCTGATCGCGGCCGGCATCGACGCCTTGGTTCCGCGCGCATGGCTGCTGCGCCTGATGGATCGCCCCGGTCGACTCTCGCAGTCCTTGACCGGTGGGTCGCTGTCGCTGCCGAGCATGATGTGCACCTGCTGCACGGCGCCCGTCGCAGTGGGCCTGCGCCGCAGCGGTGTGCCGACCAGCGCCGGATTGGCCTACTGGATAGGCAACCCACTGCTCAACCCGGCGGTGCTGGTCTTCCTCTTCCTGGTGCTGCCGTGGCAGATCGGCACCGTACGGCTGCTGGTCGGGGTGCTGCTCGTCTTCGGGGCGACGGCCTTGGTCGCCCGGTGGCTGGACCCGGTGACCGAGCCGTCGTCATCTTCGCCCGACGTCCCGGAGACTCCCGCGCTGCGAGAGCTGCCCGGGCGTTATCTCCGCTCCTTGGTGCGGTTCGCAGTGGTGCTGATTCCCGAGTACGTCGTGATCGTCTTCCTCACCGGGCTGCTCTCCGGCTGGCTGTCCGACTTCGCCGGCCTGGACCAGTCACTGGGCGCAGCAGCGGTGCTGCTGGTCGCCCTGGTCGGCACGGCGCTGGTGATCCCCACCGGCGGCGAGATCCCGGTGCTGGCCGCCCTGCTCGCGGTCGGTGCGGGGATGGGCACGATCGGCGCGCTACTGATCACGCTTCCGGCGTTGAGCGTCCCGTCGATGGTGATGGTCGCGAAGGCGTTCAGCTGGCGGACGACGCTGGCGATGTCCGGTGCGGTCGTCGGTGGGGGCTTGGTCGCTGGGGGCGCACTCGCGCTGATGCTCTGATCCCCTTGGAGTCAGCGCCGTACGCCCCGACCATCGACCTATATTCGCAGCAGATCAATCGGGCCGAAATGGATACTTCCCCATATCAGAGGGTCTGCCTAGGTTCGGAGCATGGAACCCCACTCGGCTCGCGGCAACGACGACTCGGCGATCGTGCCGCGGACGAGCCTGGTGGTCCCGGCCTCCGACCCGCGCAAGGTGGCCAGGGCGCTCGCCTCGGCCGCCGACGAGGTCGTGCTCGACCTCGAGGATGCCGTCGCCATCGGCGCGAAGGACTCCGCCCGCGACCACGTCGTCGAGGTTCTTGCCCAGCAGCCGGAGAAGCCCCTCGCGATCCGGATCAACCAGATTGGCACAGCGTGGTGCCATCGCGATGTGCTCGACATCGTCCGCGCGGCCACCACCGAGCTGACGCTCGTGGTTCCCAAGGTGGAGTCCGCTGCCGACGTCGGCTTCGTCGATCGGCTGATCCGTGGCGCACGCGCCGAGCTCGCGAGCGACACGGGAGACGCGCCCGCGGTGCGCATCGACGTACTCCTCGAGTCCGCAGCCGCGCTGCGTGACCTAGACGCGATCCTCGGCGCCAGTCCACTCCTGCGTGCCGCCGTGATCGGGTACGCCGACCTCTCTGCCGACCTCGCGATGCCCTCGGTGGGGGAGACCTCGCTGTGGGACGCCGTGCGTTCACAGGTCGCCGCTGCCGCCCGGGCCCACGGCCGCGCGCTGATCGATGGCCCCTGGCTCTCGACCGCCGCCGACGAGGCTTTCACCCACGACCGCTCCCGCGCGCGGGCGCTCGGCTTCGACGGGACCTGGGTGATCCACCCGGCTCAGCTGGACGAAGCCACCCGGATCTTCACGCCCTCGGCCGAGGAGGTGGCCTGGGCGTCGCGAATCGTGGAGACCCTCGCCGACGCCGTCGCCCGGGGAGCTGGAGCGGTGGCGCTGGACGGTCAGATGCTCGACGAGGCCGTCGCCGTGCGCGCGCGGTCGGTGCTGGTCCGCGCAGGCGTGGAGTGGGCGGAGGTCACCCGATGATCACCGACGACACCGCGGGAGCGGGCCTGGCCGCTCGTGGCCCCTACTTCGACGAGCTCGAGCACGGCATGGTCTTCGACGGCGCTCCGGGCGTCACGCTGACCGAGGGTGGTGCGGCCATGCACCAGGCCGTCGTCGGCGACCGGCTCCCCGCCGCCACCGACCACGAGCTCGGCCGCCGTCTCACCGGCAGCGGACCGTTGGCACATCCGGCATACGTCTGGGACGTGTGTATCGGGCAGTCCACCACGGCGACCCACTTCGTGAAGGCCAACCTCTTCTACCGCGGGCTCGCCTTCCGCAGACTCCCTGCGCTCGGTGACACCCTGTTCACCACGACCACGGTGGTGGGGCTGAAGCAGAACACTCCGCGCGAGGGGCGCGCACTCACCGGACTGGCCGCACTGCACATCATCACCCGCGACCAGGAGGGGCGTGCGGTCCTGGACTTCCACCGGTGCGCGATGCTGCCGCTCACCCCGGGCGCAGGGCCGACCGTGCACGGGGACGACCTCTCCCGGATTGGCACCGGAGCCGAGGCCACCACGGACGCAGAGCTGCTCGACGGGCTCGACCTCGCGGCTCTCACCAGCAGCCCCGCCCTGCCGGCACCCGGCACCACGATTCGCGTGGTGGGAGGCGACGTCGTGAGCAGCGCACCCGAGCTTGCCCGACTGACCCTCAACGTCGCACAGGTGCACCACGACGCCCACCTGGCCGGCGGACGACGCCTGGTCTATGGCGGTCACACCATCGGCATCGCGGCCGCCCAGGCAAGCCGCGCCCTGCCGGGGATTGCGTTCTTCCTCTCCTGGACGTCCTGCGACCACACCGGGCCGGTCCACGAGGGCGACACCCTGCGCAGCACGATCACGGTCGAGTCGGTGCGCCCGGGCCCTGCCGGCACCCGAATCCTCGACCTCCGCTCGGTCGTCGAGGCCGACGCGCCCACTGACGGCAAGACGAGCAGCGACCCACGCCCGGTCCTGGACTGGCACTTCACCGTGCTCGCCGGGCCTGCGAGCCAAGGAGCACAGCGATGAACGAGATGACCGCGCCCCTGTCCGGACTCCGCGTCGTCGAGTCGACGAGCTTCGTCGCGGGTCCGCTCGCCGGGATGACGCTGGCCCAGATGGGCGCCGAGGTGATCCGCCTCGACCACGTGCGTGGTGCCGCCGACGCCGGCCGTTGGCCGCTGGACCGGGACGGGCGGAGCCTGTTCTGGGCGGGGCTCAACAAGGGCGTCCGCTCCGTCGCGATCGATTTCAGCTCACCCGAGGGCCAGGAGATCGCCGCAGAGCTGATCGCCGCGCCGGGGGAGGGCGGAGGGCTCTTCGTCGACAACACCATCGGGCGCGAGTTCCTGTCCTTTGACTCACTCAGTGCCCGCCGGCCCGACCTGGTGCACGTGCACATCCAGGGCCACCCCGACGGCCGCGCCGCGATGGACTATGCGGTGAACCCGCAGTACGGCGTACCCATGCTCACCCGGCACCAGGACATCGAACGGCCGATCAACCACGTGCTGCCGGCGTGGGACATCGCCACCGGCCTGCTCGCGGTCTTGGGCCTGCTCGCAGGCGTACGCCGTCGCACGCTCGACGGCTCCGGTTCGCGTATCGACCTGGCCTTGGCCGACGTGG
>DATCYH010000576.1:0-3971 GCA_036570405.1 Nocardioides sp. | reverse complement strand
GCGAAGGCGCGCGCCGACGCCCTGGCTGCGGAGAAGCTGGGTCCGCTGGCCGGCGGCGGCCTCGGCGGCGCCCCCGGTGGCGGCGACTCGCTGCCCGGTCTGGGGTTCTGACTTGTACGAAGGCATCGTCCAGGACCTGATCGACGAGCTGGGCCAGCTGCCCGGCGTGGGCCCCAAGAGCGCGCAGCGGATCGCCTTCCACCTCCTGCAGGCCGAACCGACCGACGTACGCCGGCTGGCCGACGTGCTGATCAAGGTGAAGGACCGGGTGAAGTTCTGCTCCGTGTGCTTCAACGTCTCCGAGGAGGAGCAGTGCCGGATCTGTCGCGACCCGCGCCGCGACCCGTCGGTGATCTGCGTGGTCGAGGAATACAAGGACGTCGTCGCGATCGAGCGGACCCGGGAGTTCCGGGGCCGCTACCACGTGCTGGGCGGCGCGATCTCGCCGATTGACGGCGTCGGACCGGAGCAGCTGCGGATCCGCGAGCTGATGGTCCGGCTGGCCGACGGTGCCGTCACCGAGATCATCCTGGCCACCGATCCCAACCTCGAGGGTGAGGCCACCGCGACGTTCCTCACTCGCAATCTCAAGCCGATGGGGTTGCGCGTGACGCGTTTGGCTAGTGGACTGCCCGTGGGCGGCGACCTCGAATATGCAGACGAGGTCACGTTGGGCCGAGCATTCGCCGGGAGGAGATCAGCCGATGACTGAGACAGTGGTGGACCCTGAGCTCGAGGAGTTCGCGCAACAGATCGCCGACCAGGTCGAGAGCTTCCTGGTCGCACTGCAGGCGATCGCCCACGATGCCGACGGCGGTCGCGGGATCTCCCTGCTGCTGCTCGAGGTCTCCCAGGTGCTGCTGGCCGGCGCGCGACTCGGCGTACAGGCCGACTTTTCCACCGCGGAGGAGTTCCAGCCCGACGCCGGCCCCGATCCCGACCTCGACGAGATGCGATTGCGCCTGGCGCGGATGCTCGACGGCGTCGACATCTATGCCGAGGTCTTCGACACCTACGGCGAGCCGGAGATCGTCACCTCGATGCTCTCCGACGACCTGACCAGCATCGCCACCGCTCTCGCGCACGGCCTGCGTCACCACAAGGCTGGCCGGGTCGACGAGGCGCTGTGGTGGTGGCAGTTCTCCTATGTCTCGTCCTGGGGCAGCGAGGCCTCCGGCGTGCTCCGCGCGCTGCAATCGATCGTCACCCACGATCGTCTCGACGCCGACTTCGAGATCGAGCAGGAGCAGGTCGCTGCCGCCGATGAGATGCTGGACGGCGCGGCGAGCGATCCCCGGTAGGATTTGGCCTGAGTTGGCCTGCAGCAGCGTCGCTGGCGGCCGGAGCTGACGTCGTACTCGCGGGTGCGACGTTTCAACGTGTGAGGAATTCAAGTGGGCATTGTCGTGCAGAAGTACGGCGGCTCCTCGGTGGCTGACGCGGCCGGCATCAAGCGAGTCGCCCAGCGCATCGTGGCCACCAAGAAGGCCGGAAACGACGTCGTCGTCGTGGTCTCCGCCATGGGTGACACCACGGACGAGTTGATCGACCTGGCCAACGAGGTCTCCCCGTTGCCGCCAGCGCGAGAGCTGGACATGCTGCTCACCGCCGGCGAGCGGATCTCGATGGCTGTCCTGGCGATGGCGATCCAGAACCTGGGCCAGGAGGCGCGCTCGTTCACCGGGTCCCAGGCCGGCGTGATCACCGACGCCGAGCACGGTCGCGCGAAGATCATCGACGTCACGCCGGGCCGCATCCAGGCGGCCCTGGCCGACGGAGCGGTGGCCATCGTGGCCGGCTTCCAGGGCGTCTCGCAGACCACCAAGGACATCACGACGCTGGGTCGCGGAGGCTCCGACACCACGGCCGTCGCGCTGGCCGTGGCCATCGACGCCGAGGTGTGCGAGATCTACTCCGACGTGGACGGCATCTTCACCGCCGACCCGCGAGTCGAGCCGCGCGCCCGCAAGGTGCCCCGCATCTCCTACGAGGAAACCCTGGAGATGGCGGCCCAGGGCGCGAAGATCCTCCACCTGCGCTGCGTGGAATATGCACGCCGCTATGACATGCCGATCCACGTCCGTTCCTCCTTCTCGCAGAAGGAGGGCACTTGGGTGGTCCGCGCCGAGGACGTCTCGGCGGGCGGGGCCCAGGGAACCGAAGAGGCAGGAAGCACCATGGAAGCAGCCATCATCACCGGCGTGGCGCACGACAGCAGCCAGGCCAAGATCACCATCGTCGGCGTCCCGGACAAGCCGGGCGAGGCCGCGGCGATCTTCCGCACCGTCGCCGACGCACAGATCAACATCGACATGATCGTGCAGAACATCTCGGCTGCTGCCACGGGCCGCACCGACATCTCCTTCACGCTGCCCCGCGGCGAGGGCCAGACCGCGATGGCAGCCCTGGCCGGCATGCAGGACCAGGTCGGCTATGAGTCGCTGCAGTACGACGACTCGGTCGGCAAGGTCTCCGTCGTGGGTGCCGGCATGAGCACCTCTCCCGGCATCTCGGCGCGCTTCTTCGAGGCGCTCTCCGAGGCCGGCGTGAACATCCAGATGATCTCCACCTCGGAGATCCGGGTCTCGGTCGTGGTGACCGAGGCGCAGGTCGTGCAGGCCGTCAACGCAGCCCACGCCGTCTTCGACCTCGGCTCCGACGAGATCGAGGCGGTCGTCTACGGAGGTACCGGACGATGAGCACCCGTCGAGTCAACATCGGCGTCGTCGGCGCCACCGGTCAGGTGGGCGTCGCGATGCGCCAGATCCTGCTCGAGCGCGGTTTCCCGGCCGACCAGGTCCGCTTCTTCGCCTCGGCGCGTTCGGCCGGCAAGGTGCTCACCTTCGGTGACCGGGAGGTCACGGTCGAGGACGCCGCCACCGCCGATCCCGCTGGCCTGGACATCGCTCTGTTCTCGGCCGGCGCCACCACGTCGAGGGCCCAGGCACAGCGCTTCGTCGACGCCGGCGTGATCGTCATCGACAACTCCAGTGCCTTCCGCAAAGACCCGGATATCCCGCTCGTGGTCTCCGAGGTGAACCCGCACGACATGGCTTCGGTGATCGAGGCGGGGCGAGGCATCATCGCGAATCCGAACTGCACCACGATGGCCGCCATGCCGGTCCTGCAGCCGTTGCACGAGGAGGCCGGGCTGAACCGGCTCATCGTGTCGACCTACCAGGCCGTATCCGGCTCCGGCGTGGCCGGCGTCGAGGAGCTGGCCACCGGGGTGGCCGCAGCGGGCGACAAGGCACGTGAGCTGGCCTATGACGGCGAGGCGGTGGCGTTCCCGGAGCCGTCGACCTATGTCCGTACCATCGCATACAACGCGCTCCCGATGGCCGGATCGATCGTTGACGACGGTCTTAACGAGACCGATGAGGAGCAGAAGCTCCGCAACGAGTCACGCAAGATCCTCGGCATCCCGGAGCTCAAGGTGTCCGGCATCTGTGTGCGGGTCCCGGTCTTCACCGGGCACTCGCTCGCCGTGAACGCAGAGTTCGAACGCTCGCTGCCAGCGGCGCGTGCCCTCGAGCTGCTCGAGCAGGCTCCGGGCGTCGAGGTCGT
This sequence comes from Nocardioides sp., assembly GCA_036570405.1. GTDB lineage: Bacteria > Actinomycetota > Actinomycetes > Propionibacteriales > Nocardioidaceae > Nocardioides. The sequence goes on along the minus strand of DATCYH010000576.1, from coordinate 404 downwards.
CGACGTACCCACGCCGTTACTGGCGGCAGGCAAGGACCCGTCGTATGTCGGGCGCGTCCGTCAGGACCCGGGTGTCGCGGACGACCGCGGCCTGGCGCTGTTCATCAGCAGCGACAACCTGCGCAAGGGTGCCGCCCTCAACACCGTGCAGCTTGCTGAGCTGATCGCAGCGCAGATCTGATCGACCTCGCCGCCTCAGCGAACGAACAACGCCCCCGCACTTCGGTGCGGGGGCGATGTTCGTCGATGACCTAGTTGTTGACGACGTCCTCGTCCTCGAACAGGGACGTGAGCCAGTGCGAGGCGGTGTAGGTGACCACCGCGACCAGCGGGATGACGACGATCATCCACGGGCTGAAGATGACGCGGATCAGGAAGAGAAGGGCGATCACGGCCAGCAGGCC
>DATCYH010000575.1:0-5169 GCA_036570405.1 Nocardioides sp. | reverse complement strand
GTGCGCGGTGCGCATCTATCGGCCCGCAGGACACCACCAGTCAGTGCCGGTGATCGTCATGGCCCACGGATTCGGGGCCGTGCGGGCCTTGCGCCTGTACGCCTACGCGGAGGAGTTCGTCGCTGCCGGCTACGCGGTCGCCGTTTTCGACTACCGAGGCTTCGGCGACAGCGCCGGCACGCCCCGCCAAGTGCTCGACGTGCCGATGCAGCACCAGGACTGGCGAGCCGCGCTGGCCTACACCCGCACCCTCCCGGGGATCGACCCCGACCGCGTGGTGGCTTGGGGCACGTCCTTCGCTGGCGGTCACGTCATCACCCTCGCCGGGCAGGGTGAGCCGCTGGCAGCGATCATCGCGCAGGTGCCTCACGTCAGCGGCCCAGCAGCGGTCCGCGCCACCGGCCTCATCCCCAGCCTGCGCGTCGGCATCGTTGGCATCCGCGACCAGATCAGCGCGTGGACAGGTCGGAAGCCGGTCTACGTCGACTCGGCAGGCCGGCCCGGCGAGACCGCCGTGATGACCTCACCGGATGCCGTGCCCGGCATGGACAAGCTGATCGCCGAGTCCGGCCTCAAGGTCGGGGACTACCCCGCCCACGTCGCCGCGAGGATCGTCCCCAAAGTCGCCCTGTACTCCCCGAAGCGGTGGGCCGGCGGGGTCACCTGTCCGGCGCTCGTCCAGATCGCCGAGGAAGACGCGGTCACACCTCCTCACGTCGCCGAAGCCACCGCGGCCCGGATGGCCGCACCCACCGTCCGGGTCTACTCTGGCGGCCACTTCGATCCCTACGTCGAACCTCTGTTCACCACCGTGATCGCCGATCAACTCGCGTTCCTGCGCGAGCATGTGCCGGTAGAGGCGATCGACTTCTGAGAGACGAGTCGGCGACCGATCACGACTTCTGAATCTGTCGCATGGTGTGTGCGGCAGCGCGCGCGGATCTGCCGCGCTGCGCGTCATGCCCACATTCAGTTTCGCCATGGCGTCGGACGACGCAGCCATCAAGGTCGCGTCGGATCTCAAGCACGTCGGCAACGGTCTCAGTGGTGTCGACATTGTCACGGGTCCTCCAGATCAGCCCGCAGCGCGGCTCAGAATGATCAAGAGCTGACCCTGGGTCGCTGAGTCGAATGGCAGGATTCCCCCATGGAGTTCGCAGACGTCGTACGCCGTCGCCGCATGGTCCGCCGCTATGCCGAGACCCCGGTGGCACCGGAGATCATCGACCGGATGCTCGAGCACGCCACCCGCGCCCCGAGCGCCGGCTTCAGTCAGGGCTGGGCCTTCCTGCGTCTCGACACCGACGAGGCGGTGGCGCGGTTCTGGCGCTCGACGAGTCCGGACCCCGATGCCAGCAACACCTGGCTCGACGGGATGCGCACCGCGCCGGTGGTGATCGTGCCGCTGTCGCACAAGGGCATCTATCTGGAGCGCTACGCCGAGCAGGACAAGACCACCTCCGACCAGCGCTGGCCGGTCCCCTACTGGCACATCGACACCGGCATGGCCGCGCTGCTGATCCTGCAGACAGCCGTCGACGAGGGCCTCGGCGCCTGCTTCTTCGGCATCCCCGGGCAGCAGCACGAGTCGTTCCGCGCCGAGTTCGACATCCCGGACGACTACAAACCGATCGGCGCGATCACCGTCGGTCACCGCCTCCCGGACACCGGTTCCGCTGGGTCCAGCAAGCGACGCGAGCGCAAACCGCTCGAGGATGTGGTGCATCACAACGGCTGGTGAGTCGAAACCCCGCCCGACCGGACGCAACAGGCATAGGGTCACGCCCATGGGAGGGCCCACCACAGACGAGAGCGCCATCGAGCGCCTCCAAGCACTGATCCGCATCCCGACGGTGTCCTACGCCGATCGCGACCAGACCGATCCGAAGCCGTTCGAGGAGTTCGCGCGTCAACTGGAGCAGAACTACCCGCTGCTCCACGCACAGCTGGAGAAGACGACCGTCCTCGAACACGGGATGCTCTTCAAATGGGAGGGCAAGCAGACCACGAGACCCGTCGTACTCATGGCGCACATCGACGTCGTCCCCGTCGAGGAGACCGACACCTGGCAGCACCCCGCCTTCGGCGCCGAGATCCACGACGGCGTCCTCTGGGGCCGCGGGACCCTCGACGACAAGGGCTGCCTGGCCGGCATCTGCGAAGCCGTCGAGCGTCTGCTCAGCCAGGGCTTCACCCCCGAGCAGGACATCTGGCTCAGCTTCGGCTGCGATGAAGAGGTGATGGGCAAGGCCGCGCCTGCCGCAGTCGAGATCCTCCGCGACCGCAACATCGAGCCGTGGTTCGTCCTCGACGAGGGAGGAGCCGTGGCGTACGACGCCTTCCCCGGCGTGAAGCCACCGCTCGCCGTCATCGGGGTCACCGAGAAGGGCATCACAAACGTCCAGCTCTCCGTCGAGGGACGCGGCGGGCATGCCAGCATGCCGACGAAGATGGACACCACGGCCCGCCTGGCGCGAGCGATCCTGCGCCTGGACTCGAACCCGTTCCCGAGCAGCGTCCCCCCGCCGACGATCGAGATGTTCCGCCGCATCGCGGACCATCTGCCCGGTCCGCTGCGGCCCATCCTCGGCCCGGTCCTGAAGAACACCGACAAGCTCAAGCCCTTGCTGGCCAGGGCGCTCGTCGCCGCCGGCAACGAGTCCGCCGCGATGACCCGCACCACCACCGTCGTCACCACCCTGAGCGGATCACCCGCCAACAACGTGATCGCCTCCAGGGCAACCGCAGGCGTCAACGTCCGGATCATGACCGGGGACACCGTGGCCGGTGTCGTCGAGCGGATCACCTCAGTGATCAACGACGACCGGGTCCACGTCGACGTCCTCGAGAGCAACGAACCCAGCCCGCTCTCCCCCACCGACGACGACGCGTTCCGGCTGATCGAGGCCACCATCAACCAGACTCATCCCGACGCCGTCCCCACGCCCTACGTGATGATGGGCGCCACCGACTCGCGCTTCTTCACCGCGATCTGCGGACGGGTCTATCGCTTCGCTCCGTTCCGGATGAGCAAGGCCCAGCGCGAGTCGATCCACAGCTTCGACGAGCGGATCGGCGTCGAGGACTGGCTCGAGGGCGTCGACTTCTACCAGCGCCTCATCGAGGAGATCGCATGACCACCACCGCCCCGAAGCCGGCGCCCCTGGTCCCGGGGCTCTGGGCGATCGTCGGCTTCTTGGTCTGTGTCGAGCTGGCCAGCGGGGTGCTGCAGGGCTACTACACGCCGATCTTCACCGACATCGCCGACCACCTCGGGATCCAGGACGCGGACGTCAACTGGTTCGAGGCGGCACAGCTGATCGTTTCGGCACTGGTGGTGCCGTTGTTGGCCCGACTCGGCGACATCATCGGGCACCGCAATGTGCTGCTGATCTCCACGGCCGTCACCGCCCTCGGCTCCTGGATCCTCGCCTTCTCCCCGTCGTTCACCACCTTCCTGATCGGCTGGGCGCTGCAGGGCGCGTACGTCGTGTGGCTGCCGCTCGAGGTCGCGATCATCCATCGCCGCACTGCCGAGTCCGGCGCCCAGACCCGGCTCACCCGCAAGGCCGCGGCGTTCCTGGTCGCGGCACTCGAGCTCGGCGTGATCATCGGTGCGTTGACCAGTGGCGCACTCGTCGAGAGCACCTCGATGACGTTCCTCCTGGCGCTGCCCGCGATCGTGGTGACCGCCTGCTTCTTCGTGATCTGGTTTGGCATCGAGGACGTCCGCGGCGTGTCCACCGGCGGCATCGACTACGCCGGCCTGGTCGCGATCACGGCGGTCCTCGGCCTGGTGATGGGTGGGCTGCTCGCCATCCGCCTCCAAGGCATCGACAGCCTGCTGGCCTGGGGCTTGATCATCGCCGGCCTGCTCGCACTCGTCCCGTTCGGGCGCCTCGAGGCGGCTCAGGCCGAGCCGCTGGTCGACGTACGGCTCCTCGGACAACCCACGCAGTGGCCGATCCAGTTCACCGCGTTCCTGTTCGGCATGTCCGTGCTCGGCGCCCAGATCCCGCTCTCCACCTTCGCCCGCACCGACCCGGAGGTGGGCTATGGCCTCGGCGCGGACGCCGGCTTCGTCTCCACCCTGATCGGGTTGTACGTCGTCTCGCTCGTCGTCGGTGCGCTCACCCTGCCACTGCTGGCCCGGCTCGCCGGTCCGCGCGGTGCGTTGATCATCGGCTGCCTGTTCGTCGCCCTGGGCTATGCGCTGTGGCTGCCACTGCACGACACCACCGGCCAGGCCCTGATGAACATGGCCGTGGCCGGACTCGGATCCGGCGTACTGGTCGCGGCACTCCCGGCAGCGGCCGCTGCCGCCGCGCCGGCGGACCGGACCGGCTTCGCCACCGGGATGACCAACGCCACCAAGACCGTGGGTGGAGCGATCGCCAGCGCGGTCTTCGCGATCGCCCTGGCTGCCACCGGCTCGATCGACGGACCGGCCGAGGGGCATGCTCCGCTCTCGGGCTATCTCACCGTCTGGGGCGTGTGCGCCGGGGCTGCACTGGTGGCGGCGGTAGCACTGCTGCTACTCCCGAAGGACGCCCTCGACGACAGTGCCGTGCCAGCCGGTCCGGTCCCCGATGGCCTCGTGCCGGAGGACGGAACCCAGGGAGTGCTCCCCCGGTAACTCCCGGGATGCCACCGGGGGTCGAGCACTCCGAGAACGTTCCTGCCCAGCCCGCAGAGCGTTGAAACATCCAGATTGGTGACAACCCCTCGACTCGAGGAGGACCGGGGCGACCTTGCCCCCACTAAACTCGTCGCACCTGGCACTGTCCGAGGGGAGCGACTCATGCCGGAGAGTGAGAACTGGTCCGAGGACCAGCCGACGCGCAGCATCGACCCGGTCCCGAAGGGCAAGGACGGCGCAGCGGCAGCGCGAATCAGGCAGCAGCACCTGTCGGTCGACCTCCAGATCCAGGAGGCGATGGCTCGCGGCGACTTCGACGACCTGCCCGGTGCGGGGAAGCCGATCAAGGACCTCGGTGAGCACCACGATCCCGACTGGTGGCTCAAGAAGCTCGTGGAGCGCGAGAAGATCAGCGTCCTGCCGCCGGCACTGGCGTTGCGCAAGGAGGACCTCGAACTCGACGCCCAGCTGGACAAGGAGAACGTCGAGGTCCGCGTGGTGAAAACCCTCGAGGACTTCAATCGACGAAT
>DATCYH010000574.1:0-3715 GCA_036570405.1 Nocardioides sp. | reverse complement strand
GCCGAGACGACGGTGCCGTCGGGGGCGGTGACCGAGGTGATCTCGCGGGCCCAGAAGCCGTCGTTGATCGCCTTCTCGGCAAGGTTCTGCGAGCGGACGCCGAACTCGTCGAGCTCTTGGCGGCTCAGGCCACGCATGCGTGCCACGTTCTCGGCGGTCTGGCCCATCGCGATGTAGGCGTCGGGGAGCAGGCCGTCCTCGCGCGGGTCGTGCCAGTCGGCGGTCGTGGTGCCGTCACCCTTGGCCTGGGCGTCGGTGCGCGCGATGGCGTCGTCGAAGATGGGGTTGCGAGTGTTCGGGATGTGGTCGGAGGTGCCGTTCTTGAACCGGGAGACGGTCTCGACGCCTGCCGAGATGAAAACGTCGCCCTCGCCGGCCTTGATCGCGTGGAAGGCCATCCGCGTGGTCTGCACCGACGAGGCGCAGTAGCGGGTGATCGTCGCGCCGGGGACCTGGTCCATGTCGTTGATCACGTTGATGATCCGGCCCATGTTGTTGCCCATCTCGCCACCGGGAAGACCACAGCCGAGGTAGAGGTCATCGACCGTGTTGCGGTCCAGGGCGGGGATCTTGTCCAGGGCGGTCTTGACGATGAGCGCTGCCAGGTCGTCGGGACGGAAGTCCTTCAGGGACCCCTTGTTGGCGCGACCGATGGGTGAGCGGGCAACGGAAACGATGACTGCCTCGGGCATTTTTCTCCGATCAGAGGGGTGCAGGGTTGACGCGAAACTCCGTCCAGCCTAGTGCGCCCCTCGCCTGTCAGCGAGAAGCTGTCCCATGAGATGGGTCAGGCAGTCCGCGAGATAGGCCGACTGGTCCTCAGCGGGGCGTTGCAGGGCGCCGAGCAGTACGCCGTCGAGCGCGGCGACCAGTGCCTCCGCCCGCTCAGCACTGTGCTCACGGCCGGCCAGGGCCATGGTCTCCTCGACAACCTCAACGAGCTCACGGCGCGAGGTGGCGAAGATCGATGCCAGCTCCTGGTCACGCGAGCCCTCCATCGCCAGCTCGAGCTTGGTCACCAGCAGGGCGGGTGCACCCAGCCACTGCTGGAACAGCGACTGGGTCGTTGCCTGGGCCTTGGCCAGGTCCTCACCATGGTGGGCGATCTCGTCGGCGAGGCGACGTACATCGTCCTCGAGCCGGGCGGCCACGAAGGACGCGAGCGCGCCTTGCAGGGCGCTGCGGGTGCGCAGGTAGCCCGAGCACGAGCCCTCGGGCAGGCCCGCCTTGCGGTCGACGGCTCGGTGGGTCAGGCCGCGCAGTCCGTTCTCGGCGACCACCTCCATCGCCGCGAGGAGCAGTTGCTGGCGGCGGGGTGTCAGCTCTGGCCTGGGCACGGATCTCCTGGTGTGGTCACGAGCACGGTCGCGGTGGCTTGCCCGGCAGGCTACTACGGATGTAGTTTCTACAGGTGTAGAGATTCTACACCTGTAGAAAGGTTGTTCCCATGTCCTTCGAACTCCTCCCGGGCATCCAGCCCTGGGTCATCGGCTATCTGGTCCTCGCCGTCCTCGCCACGGTCCTCGCGGTCACCAGTGCAGTCACTGCCCTGCTCGCCAACCGCAGGGTCCGGGTCGGGCGTCAACAGTCGATCCCCGCCTACTACGGAGCGCTTGCTTTCAGCCACTGATCGGTCGACCCGGGCGCTCTGGGAGACTGTCGCGGTGCGCCACGTCTATGAGTGCCCCGTGCGATGGGCCGACCTCGACCTCCTCGGTCACGTGAACAACGTGATCTACATCGACTACCTGCAGGAAGCCCGGATCGACATGCTGCTCACGCATGCTCCGGACTCGCGCGCGAACGACCTGGCCGAGGGCGTGGTCGTGGTCGCACACGACGTGCAGTTCCTCGTCCCGCTCACCTTCCGCTCCCACCCGGTGAAGGTCGACACCTGGGTGACCGAGGTCAAGGCCGCCACCTTCACGATGGCCTACGAGGTCTATGACGAGACTCCCGAGGGCCGCGTCGTCTACCTGCGCGCCAAGTCGGTGCTGACCCCCTTCGTCTTCGCCGAGGAGCGGCCGCGCCGGATCTCGGCCGACGAGCGCGAGGTGCTCACCCGCTTCCTGGGTGAGGACCCGTTGCAGGTGACGCCGGAGCGGACGCCCGCCCGCCGTGTGACCGGCGGTCACTACCCGTTGCGCGTGCGCTTCTCCGACGTCGACGCCTATGGCCACGTCAACAACGTGAAGTACTTCGAATACTTCCAGGAGGGCCGGATCGGCTACATGGCCAACCTCTGGGGCGGCGGCGAGGACTATCCGCAGGTCTCGGTCGTGCTGGCCCAGATGGACGTGGAATACGTCCGCCCGATCATGTTCCGCTCCCAGCCCTACGACGTGCACTCATGGGTCTCGAAGGTCGGCCGGTCCTCGTTCGTGGTCGAGTCCGAGATCCTCGACGGCGACGAGGTGCTCAGCCGAGCCCGCGTGGTGATGGTGACCTTCGACCCCGCGACCCAGAAGGCGGCGCCGGCACCCGAGATCGCGCGTCAGGTCCTCCTGCGCGAGCTCGAGGCCTGAGCCTTCACCCCGGCGTGTTCACCATGAACTGCGCCGCGTGGGTGACGTAGTCCCAGAAGCGGGCGTCGTGCTCCTCGCTCAGCGCGACCTCGTCCAACCCCGCCCGGAAGTGGACCAGCCACCGCTGGGCCGCGGCCGGGGTGACCTCGAACGGGGCGTGGCGCATCCGCAGTCGCGGGTGCCCGCGGGTGTCGGAGTACGTCGTCGGGCCGCCCCAGTACTGGACCAGGAACAGGGTGAACCGCTCGGCGGCCGGCCCGAGGTCCTCCTCGGGATACATCGGTCGCAGCAGCGGGTCGGTGGCAACACCCTGGTAGAACGTGTCGACGATCCGGCGGATCGTCTCGAACCCGCCGATCTCGTCGTAGAAGGTGACTGCCTCGGTGCTCATGGGGCCATTGTGCCCGGCGGCCGGTGACAGGTTCGGGCACCCCTCACCGAGCCTGGCGCCAGCTCTCGCGCAGGCATCGCGCAGTCGCCGCTCAGGCCTCGCCCGGGCCGGGCTCCGGTGTCGGCACCGGGTTCATCCCCTGTACACCGGCACCGGTCCGCACCACCCACTCCGGGTAGGGGACCTCGATGTCCTCGGCGTCGAAGCGGGCCTTGATCCGCTGCCGCAGCTCGCGCCCGATGGCCCACTGCTCCTGTGGGGCGGTCTTCACCGCAACCCGGATCAGCACCCCGTCGGCACTGATCGACTGCACGCCCCAGACCTCGGGCTCCTCGATCATCCGGTCCTCGAAGTCCGGGTCCTCCCACATCTCGTGGGCGACCTCGGCGAGCACCCGGCGTACCTTCACCAGGTCCTCGGTGTAGGCGACGGCGACGTCCAGGACGGTCCGGGCCCAATTCTGGCTCATGTTCCCGACCCGCAGGATCTCGCCGTTGCGGACGTACCAGACCGTTCCCTCGGTGTCGCGGAGCCGGGTCACCCGCAGGCCGACCGCCTCCACGGTGCCGTTGGCCTCACCGACGTCGACGAAGTCGCCGACGCCGTACTGGTCCTCGAAGATCATGAAGATGCCGGACAGGAAGTCGCGCACCAGTGCTTGGGCGCCGAACCCGAGGGCGACACCGAGGATCCCGGCGCTGGCCAGCAGGGGACCGACGTTGTAGCCGAGTTCGGCGATGGTCATCATCACGACGATCGTGAAGATGACGCCGGTGCTGATGCTCTTGAGCAGTGACCC
>DATCYH010000573.1:0-3474 GCA_036570405.1 Nocardioides sp. | reverse complement strand
GAGACCGCGAAGGTCTTCGACAAGAAGCTCGCTCGGATGACCCCGGAGAAGGCGGCCGCGATCATCGTCGACGGCATGCTCGCCGGCAAGCCGCGTGTGCTGGTCGGGATCGACGCCCACCTGCTGCACAACTGGGCGAAGTTCACCGGTGCCCGCTACCAGGACATCGTCGCGAAGCTGGCCGGGCGGATGCTGCCGAGGAAGCGCGCCTGACTCTGGCACTGTGGCTCCATGCAGCTCGGAACGCCGGTGAGAGTCGCGATGACCAAGTGGGGCGATCGGCCGCACTGGGCCTACTCCGCCCGCTATCTCGGTCGTGACGAGCACGGTGACTGGGTCGGTGTCACAGCCGGCACCCTGATGTCGCGCCCGGGTGCTGAGCTGATCGCACCACTCCCCCAGGTCTGCCTGGCGCCGACGCTCACCGCAGCGGAGGCGAGTGGTTGGTTTGCGACCTTCCACACCCGCTCGGCCCCCTATGCCGGGGCTGGTGCCGGCGCAGGCAAGGAGCCGGTGTTCCCGGTCGAGGTCTATGTCGACATCGCCACGCAGCCGGTGTGGGACGGCACCACGATCCGCGCGATCGACCTCGACCTGGACGTCGTCCGTGGATTCAGTGGCCGGGTGTGGATCGACGACGAGGACGAGTTCGCCGAGCACCGCATAGCCTTCGACTATCCGGCAGCGACCGTCGACCTAGCGCTGGCCAACTGTGAGGCGGTGCACCGCGCGGTGCGCGACCACGCCGCCCCCTATGACGAGTCGACGCCGGCACGGTGGGCCGAGGTGCTGGCCACGCTGGTCTGAGTCAGAGGCTGTCGCGCAGCTCGCCGACCACAGAGTCGACGACCGCGACCAGGTCCCCACCGCTCTGGGCGGCGACCGCGCGCTGGCGTTGGTAGGACGCCCCGTGCCGCGGGATCTCGGCGACCGAGCGGAGCTCCTGGACGCAGTCGAGGCGGCGCGCCACCGGCTCGAGACGCTCGAGCAGATCATCGAGGTCGTCGGTGATCAGGCGCTCGTTGGACGCGGCATCGAGGATGATGATCGCGTCGAGGCCATATCGGGCCGCGCGCCACTTGTTCTCCTGGACGTGCCACGGCGGCATCGAGGGCAGCGTCTCGCCGGCGCTGAGCCGGGTGTCCAGGTCGACGACCAGGCAGTGCATCAGCGCGACCAGGGCACTCATCTCGTGCAGGGTCGAGACCCCATCGGCGACGCGGTTCTCGATGGTGCCCAGCTTCGCGGCCGGCCGGATGTCCCACCGGATCTCCGACAGCTCGTCGACCACACCGGTGGTCAGCTGGTCGTGCGCGAACGCCTCGAACTCCGACCACTTCTCGAACTGGAAGGGCAACCCGGCGGTCGGCAACTGCTGGAACATCAACGCCCGGTTGGACGCATAGCCGGTGTCGGTGCCGGCCCAGACCGGGGACGAAGCCGAGAGCGCCTGGATGTGCGGATATTGGTTGAGCAGCGAGGAGATGATCGGCATCACCCGTGACCGTTCGGGGACACCGACGTGCACGTGCACGCCCCAGATCAACATCTGGCGACCCCACCACTGGGTCCGGTTGATCAGCTCCTGATAGCGGTGCCCCTCGGTCAGCTGCTGGGCCGACCAGTTGGCGAACGGGTGCGTGCCCGCTCCGAACAGGTCGACGCCGAGGGCGTCCGCAGCCGGCAGCACCACGTCCAGGGTCCCGCGCAGGTCCGCCATCGCCTCGCCGACGGAACCGCACACCCCGGTCACCACCTCGACGGTGTTGCGCAACAGCTCCTTGTGCAGCCTGTCCTGGTCCGGCAGGTCGGGGCCCACCGCGGCGAACAGGTCCGCCGCGGAGTTGGTCAGGTCCCGCGTCTTCTTGTCCACGAGCGCGAACTCCCACTCGACCCCGAGGGTCGGACGAGGAGAGCCGCGGAAGTCGATGCGCACGGGACCAGCGTTCCACATGGAAGGCGACATGGGACCATTCACACATGGCAGATTCACCCGAGGTCGCTCACATCGTCGACCTCAGCCTGCGGATCGGCGAGATGCTGCTCTCCTCGGGCGCAGGAGCAGCCGACGTCACGGCCACCATGCACTCGGTCGCCTTCCACATGGGTCTGCGCAACCCGATCGTGGACGTGACCTTCACCAGCATGTCAATGAGCTATCAGTCCGACGAGGACGTGCCGCTCGTGATGATCCGCCAGGTCAAGGAACGCGACATCGACTACGAGGACCTCTCCCGCGTCGACCAGCTGGTCCGCGACATCCTGGCCGACCGCGTCGACCTCGCTCAGGCCCGCACCGTCGTCGCTCGGCTCAGCTCGTCGGGCCACAATCGCAATCGTTGGCTGGTCACCGCCGCCCTCGGTCTGATGGCCGCCGGAGTGGCCCTGATGCTCGGCGGAAACCCTCAGGTGTGCGGCATCGCCTTCCTGGCCGCGGCCAGCATCGACCGGCTGCAGAAATACATGGCGACCGTCCGGCTGCCGATGTTCTATCTCCAGGTGGCCGGCGGCGCGTTGGCCACGAGCTTCGCGGTCGCCGCTGCCGCCGCCGACATCAACGTGGATCCCTCCAAGGTGGTCACCGCCAACATCATCCTGCTGCTCTCCGGCATCGGCTTCATGGGTGGACTCCAGGACGCGCTGACCGGTTTCTACGTGACCGCCGGGGCCCGGATGACCGAGGCCTTCCTCTCGACGGCCGGCATCATTGCCGGGGTCAGCGGCGGCCTGACACTGGGCACCGTGCTGGGCGTGAGCGTCGGGCAGTTCGAGCCCGGCGCGTCCGACCTGGCCACGGTGGCGGTCACCGGCCTCGGTGCAGCGATCTGTGCAGCGGCCTTCGCCTTCGCGTCCTACTCCCCCAAACGCGTCCTCCTCCCGATCGGGATGGTCGCCTGGTTCGCGATCGTGATCGCCACCTACATCGAGCAGGCCGGCTTCGGCCGCACCTGGGCGGTCGCCAGCGCGGCGTTCTTCATCGGGCTCGTCGCCTATGGCGTCAGTGGGCGGGTCCGGGTGCCGCCGCTGGTCATCGTCGTGTCGACGATGGTGCCCCTGCTTCCCGGGCTGTCCATCTATCGCGGCCTGTCCCTGCTCTCCGAGGGTGAGCAGGTCGGTCAAGGACTGCTGGCCATCATGACCGCCGCGTCCGTGGCGATCGCCCTGGCCAGCGGGGTGATCCTGGGCGAGTACGTCGCCCAGCCGGTGCGACGTGAGGCGCGCAAGATGGAGAAGCGGTTGGCGGGACCGCGGTTGGTCGGCCCGCTCCGCGCCCGCGCCAAGCGCTGATCCACCGCCGTCGACCCCGCGCAGCTCCCCTGCGGCGCCGTTCAGTCGTGCTGAGCCGCGATGTAGGCGTAGCGCAGCGCGGTCTTCATCCGCCTGAGCTCGCGGTACCAGACCCGGACCTCCGCGTTGCAGCGCACCCGTTGGACCTTGGTGTCATGTTCGGCGCACTCCGCCCGCGCCTCGGAG
>DATCYH010000572.1:0-2683 GCA_036570405.1 Nocardioides sp. | reverse complement strand
CGACCTGTCCCACGAACGTGGAGGTGACCAGGAGGAGGGTGACCAGCCTGGCGACGCTGAGCCCTCCCCCGACGGCCAGTGCCACACCGCTCACGGCGACGGCGACGAGCAGGACGTGCAGCAGGACTCCGGCACGCCGCGCCAGTCGGCTCTCCACCTGGACGACTTCTTGAAACCGCGCATGGACACGGGCGGAGACGGCGGCGAGGCGGGCCACGACGTGCGCCTGGCCGAGGCTGGTGCGCAGGTCGTCGCGACCCGCCACCCCCTCCTCGAGCGCTGCGGCATGGTCGGTCCAGGCCATTTCCTCGATCACCTTGCGACGCGAGATCTCCCCGAGCATCGGACGGACCACGAACCAGGTCAGTGCTGCCAGGGCCGGGAAGAGCAGCCAGGCGGGCCACCAGGTCACGCCGGCCACGATCCACATCGGCAGCACGCCGAACACGGTCCGCGACATCATCCAGATCTGCCAGCGCGACAGGTTGCCGACCTCGTGGGTGTCGTCGTCGACGCGGTCGAGGATCTCGCCGACTGCCTGCTCACCCAGGGTGGCCAGGGGCTGGCCCAACGAGGCGTCGAGCAGGTCCTCCCGCAGCCGTCCCTCGACGCGATCGGAGAGTCCGACCCAGACCACCTTGCCGAAGGTGTCGATCAGGGAGGCGCCGATGACGCAGGCAGCCAGGATGATCACCAGATTGCGAGTGGGATCCTCGGCGAGCTGGCCGGCGATCACCGTCCCGGCAGTGGTGCCCAGTGCGGCAATCGCCGAGCAGACCAGCGCCATCACGGCCAGGGGCGAGCGCAGCCGACGCCAATCGACTGTGCGCGAGGGGTCCACCTCGGTCCCTCCGGAGAGGGGCGGAGGCTGGTCCTGGTTGGTCTCTGCAAGTGCCTGTGTCATAGCCGTTCGACACTACGCCGAAACACCGACGCGGCTCATCCCATTTTCCGTTGCCCCGGTCACGTCCAGCACCGTCCGAGTCAGCCGGTCCGGCGGTCAGTCCAGCCGTCAGCGGTCAGCGATCAGCGATCAGCTGGTGTGGTCCCCGCCGTACGTCGGTGCCACCAGGTGGCCACGAGCCCACCGATCAGTCCGCCGATCCCGAGCGAGACCATCGCGTGGAAGACGACCTCCCCGGCGAGTGGCCCGACCTCGGCCATCCGGCCCGGGCCGACCGCACCGCCGGCGAGTGCCGCCAGGATCCCCAGGCCGAGGCTGGCCAGCACTCCGCCGACCACTCCCCGCAGGGCTCCTTCGTCCCAGCCGAGGACCGGGTCGTGGCGCTGGAAGGCGAACACCGCGACGGCAGCGGTGAGGACCGGCACGACCAGCAGTGCCGGCATCCACCCGGGCGTCGGGCCGTTCTCGGGCAGGGCGGCCAGCATCGGGAACATCGGCACCGGCCCGATCGCCACCGTCGCCGGCGAGACCAGCGTGCCCGTGCCCACGGTGAAGCCCGGGCCGAGCAGGAACGAAGCGGAAAAGACCATCGCGTTGGGCACCAGCACCAGCATCACCAGGCAGAAGATGACGCCGTCGCCGACGTCGAGGTGCAGCTGCGACATCACGCTCATCGCGGCACCGAAGTCGAGCAGCAGTGAGCCGACGAAGAAGGCAAGCGAGACGCCCAGGAACCAGCACATCACAGACCATGCGGTCAGCGCCGTCGCGCGCACGCCCGCCGGCGCCATCGAGAGCCAGATCGCGGCACGGCCGGACCCGATCGCGATCCCGCCCCCGCCGATCAACGCCGCGAGCCCCAGCGACCACAGCACCACGGCGCCGGTGTCGGGCAACGTCGCGGATGTGCCGCTGAGGACCGAGACGAGCACGCCGATGACGACGTACACCGCAGCGAAGAGACTGGTGGCCAGCGGGACCGTCCAGTCCCGCTCGCCATCGGAGAGGGCGTCGGCATCGGGGCCGTGCCCAGCGACCTGCTCCCCGAGACGCAGGCCGAACTTCCACGTGCTGAGGGCACACAGCGCGGTGAGCCCGAGGGGTACGGCGGTGATCGCGGTGCCCCTGATCGTCACTCCGGACCCGTGGGCCATCAGCCAGGCCGTGCCGCCGGTGCGCAGCGCCTCACGGGGCGCACCGTGGACGCCGCCGTCCGCGAGGAACCAGCCGATCACCGCGACAACGAGGCAGGCGACAAGGGTCACCGCGGCCGCGCAGGCGCCTGCGCCCGTGGCGAGCAGGGCCAGCGGACGTGGCCTGGTCGGGCTGCCGGTGGCCCGGGGAGGGGAAAGGGTTGCAGTCATCTCCCGCCCATCTTCGCCCTGGCCGGCATCGCTTGATGGTTGCACACGCCGCGGGACCGGTTTCCGCATCGTCGGGGCACCCCGTACGGTTGACGGGCCATGCACGATCCCACTGAATTCGACGATCTCTACGCGTCGGTCCGCGACCGCCTGTTGCTGCAGACCTTTGCGCTCACCGGCGACCTCCCTGCGGCCCGGGGCGCGGTCCGTGACGCCTTCGTGGGCGCCTGGCACCAATGGCGCAAGGTCTCGAAGCTCGAGGATCCGGGGTCCTGGATCCGACCGTATGCCTGGAGCCTGGCCCAGCGTCGGCACACGGCCCGGATCTGGCATCGCGACAAGAGCCTGGACGAGGACTCGAAGGCGACGCTCGACGCGCTGTCGCGCCTCAGCCCCACCCAGCGCAAGGCATTGC
>DATCYH010000571.1:0-5914 GCA_036570405.1 Nocardioides sp. | reverse complement strand
CGTCGGAATAGGCGTTCCCGATGCCGGCGATGGTGCCCTGGTGGCGCAACACGCCCTTGAGTTGCGAGCGACCGGCGTGGGTGAGGATCTGCTGCAGGACATCGACGGTGAACGCGTCGTCCAGGGGGTCGGGGCCGAGGCGGGCGATGCCCTCGACGTCCTGCGGTGAGCGTACGACGTACAGCGCGAGACTCTTCTTGGTTCCGGCCTCGGTGATGTCGAGCCCGCTGCGTTCGTCGGTTTCGGGGTCGTCGAGCACGATCCGGACCGCGAGTGGTGATTTTCCACCGGGGCGTGGCGGCGTGTCGGGGACCTCGTCGCGCCATCGGATCCAACCGGCGCGTGCCAGGTGGACGATCAGGTGGATGCCGCCGGTGGAGATGTCGATGAACTTGCCGTGCCGCGTAACGCTCTCGACGAAGGTTCCCTCCACGGCGGAGAGCGGCGGGTCGAAGGTCTTCAGTGCGCTGAACGCGGCAAGGTGGACGGCGGCGATCACGCGACCGTCGAGGCGGGCGGCCAGGTCGTGGGTCAGCGCCTCGACCTCGGGCAACTCGGGCATGTCGGCCAGCCTAGTCGGGTGATCTGCCTGGTCGGGTGTTCAGCCTGGTCGGGTGATCTGCGGCGAAGCGATGACAAGCGGGCAGGACCGGCCGCATCATGGAGGGGTGAGTGCACTGCCGATCCCCACGCCACTGCCCCAGACGGGCTCGATCTTCGTCGACTCCCGCGGCGGCGGACGTGCCATGCGCCTCTCCTGGCACCATGAGGCCGGCCTGGTCGTGCTCTCGCTGTGGCGCGAGAACGTGTGTGCGGGATCGTTCCGACTAGCGGTCGACGAGGTGCCGGAGTTGATCGAGGCGCTGCGGAGCGGGTTGGACACGGCATACTCCCTAGCGGCGGGACACCGGGCCCATGAGCGTGCGGCCGCTGGCGACTTGTCCGGAGCCTCCTGATACGACTCGCTAGGAATGTCTACGGACTTTGCTAGACAGCCCGATAGCCTCCAATCGTGGACCCGATCAGGAACCCCTACGCGCCCGGCGCCGGCCAGCGGCCGCCCGAGCTCGCCGGTCGCGACGAGCAGCTCGCCGCCTTCGACGTCGTGCTCGAGCGCGTGGCCCGGGGGCGTCCGGAGCGTTCCCTGGTCCTGACCGGACTGCGCGGTGTCGGCAAGACCGTCCTGCTCAACGCGCTCCGCTCGTCCGCGGTGCGTCGGCACTGGGGGACCGGCAAGCTCGAGGCGCGTCCCGACCAAGGCCTGCGGCGCCCACTGTCTTCTGCCCTGCACCAGGCGATCCGCGAGCTCGGCCACCCCCAGGAGGACGACGTCGACCACGTGCTCGGCGTGATCCGCTCCTTCGCCCAGCGCGACGCCGGCCCCAACGCCAAGCTGCGTGAGCAGTGGAACCCGGGGATCGATGCGCCCCTGGTGAAGGGTCGCGCGGACTCCGGTGACATCGAGATCGACCTGGTCGAGCTGTTCACCGACATCGGCGGGCTCGCTGCCGACGTCGGCAAGGGCGTCGCGGTCTTCATCGACGAGATGCAGGACCTCGGGTCCGACGACGTCTCCGCGCTGTGCGCCGCCTGCCACGAGATCAGCCAGTCCGGCCTGCCGGTGATCGTGGTCGGTGCCGGACTGCCGCACCTCCCGGCGGTGCTGTCGGCGTCGAAGTCCTATTCCGAGCGGCTCTTCCGCTATCAACGCATCGACCGGCTCTCCCGCGAGGCCGCGGACCGCGCGCTCTCCGCGCCCGCCGAGGACGAGGACGCCTGCTTCACCGAGGACGCGCTGGTGCAGATGTATGCCGTCACCGGCGGCTATCCCTATTTCATCCAGGCCTACGGCAAGGCGGTGTGGGATCAAGCCCCCCGCTCGCCGATCACTGCCGAGGACGTCGCCGTAGCGGCACCCGAGGCGGAGGAGGAGCTCGCGGTCGGCTTCTTCGGCAGTCGCTTCGAGCGGGCCACGCCCGGCGAACGCGACTACCTGCGGGCGATGGCCGATGCCGCGATCGCGATTGCCGCCTCCGGTGACGAGGAGCTGGACGACATCGGGTCGGTGCCGACCTCGGATGTCGCCACGGCGCTCGGCAAGAAGCCCCAGTCCCTCTCCCCGGCGCGTGATGCGTTGTTGAAGAAGGGGCTGATCTATTCGGGGGAGCGCGGCCGGATCGCGTTCACCGTGCCGCACTTCGGGCGGTACCTGCGCGACCACGCGTGAATGGTGCGCACCCGGGGCTCAGTGCAGGAACTTCAGCCCCGCCACACAACCCACGATCCCGGCCAGCAGCAGGATCCGTAGGGCGCTGACCGGCTCCTCGCCGGTGAACATCGCCCAGACCACGGTGAGGGTCGCGCCGATGCCCACCCACACGGCGTACGACGTGCCGGTCGGCAACTCGCGCATCGCCCAGGCCAGCCCGCCCATGCTGACCAGCAAGGCAGCGAAGAAGACGACGGAGGGACCGAGTCTGCTCAGCCCCTCGGACTTGCCCAGAGCGGTGGCCCAGACGGCCTCGAAGGCTCCGGAGACGATGAGGACGAACCACGACATGACTGCTCCTTCGTGCCAGTCTTGTCGCGTGCCGGGTACTGGGTTCCCTCGTCCGGGAGGCCGGTTGTGGCCCTTCCCTCACTATGCCAGTTTTCCCTTGCCGGCTCTGCATACTGGAGGGCAATGCCTGAAGAGAAGCCGAAGCTCGAGATCGACTGGGTCAAGACCCTCGCCGGTGCGCTGGCGGCGGTCTCCTCGGCCGTGCTGCTGTCCACCCTCGGGGCGGCCGGCACGCTGATCGGCGCCGCACTCGGATCGATCACCCTGACCGTCACCAGCGCCTTCTACTCCCAGGGCCTGGCGAAGAGCCGGCAGAAGCTCGCCGCCGCCCAGGAACTTGCCCAACGCTCGGTCGGGATCGCCCAGTCGGAGGTTCGCCGTGCGGGAAGCGTCGCCGACTCCGCGCGCGCCGAGACCCATCTGGAGCGCGCCGACGAGAAGTTGGAGAGCGCCCGCTCGGAGCTGGACAACGCGATCGAGGAGACCACTCCGACCGCCTGGCGAGAGCGGCTCAAGCTGCTGCCCTGGAAGCAGATCGCGCTGTGGACCGCTGGCGTCTTCCTGGTCGCCTTGCTCGTGATCACCGCCTTTGAAGTGATCACCGGCCGCAGCGTCGGCTCTTTCACCGGGGGCACCGACGGCAAGGGCGGTACGTCGATCGGCAGGGTTACCGGCGGCGGCGACTCCTCGCCACGTCGCGAGGACGAGCGACCGACCGAACAACCCACCGACGAGCTGGAGCCGAGTCTCGAGCCGAGCGAGACCACCGGCGATCTCCCGTCGCAGCCCCCCGGTGAGCAGCCGAGCGGGACCACGTCTGAGACGCCGGATGCGGAGCCGAGCCCGGAGGCCACGAGCGGAACACCCGCGCCCACGCCGACACTCGCGCCTGAACCGGCGCCGCCGCCCGTGGAGACCCTGCCCCCGGACTGACCGCGAGCCTGCAGTTCTTGCGCGTCGAACCTGCAGTTCTTGTGGCCCGAACCGACAGTTCTTGCGACCGCCGGGCCGGTCTGCGCCGTGGGCCACCACCGCAACAAGTGCCAGTTCAACGCGCAACAACTGCAGGTTCGACGGACGACAACTGCAGGTTCAACGCTTCGCTGGCCGCATCACCAGCAGGTACGCCGCGCCGGCGACCAGGCCCCAGAACGCGGCACCGACACCGGCGATCGTCATCCCCGACGCGGCCACCACGATGGTGAGAGCGGCTGCTTCGCGATGGTAGACATCGCCGAGCGCCGCGGAGGCGGCCCCGGCCAGGGTGCCGAGCAGGGCGAGCCCGGCGATCGTCTCCACGAGCCCGTCCGGTGCGGCGAGCGCGACCGCGGTGATCAGCGAGGAGAGCGGGCCGAAGGCCAGATAGGTCGCCCCGCACGAGACGCCCGCGATCCAGCGTCGGTCCGGATCGGGATGGGCCTCGGGCCCCGCTGCGAGTGCGGCCGAGATGGCGGCCAGGTTGATCGCGTGCCCGCCGCCGACCGCGCCGATCACCGACGTAGTACCGGCATAGGTGAGGGGTGCGCGCATGTCGGGTCGATAGCCGAAACCGGCCAGCACGGCGATGCCGGGGATGTTCTGCGAGGTCATCGTGACGATGAACAGCGGCACCGCCACCGCGATGAGCGCCCCGGCGTTCCAGGTGGGTGCGACAAGCTCGATGACGGGTACGCCGTCCGCAGGTGCCAGGTCGCCGAAGGTGCCGGTGGCCCCCATCACCACGACCGCCGCGACCAGGGCGCCCGGGACTGCCCAGCGGCGCGCGAACGCCATCAGCACCAACCACGTCGCCATCACCGGGAGGATCGCCGCCGGTTCCTCAACCACCGCCAGGAACGGTGCCGCACACAGGGTGAGGTGCACGCCGGCGAGCATGCCGTTGGCCAGGGGCGCCGGGATCCGCGCGACCAGGGCGCCGAGTGGCCGGACCAGCCCGCAGACCGCCAACAGCACACCGCAGGCCATGAACGCACCGACTGCGGCACCGAACCCGCCGTGTGGAACGGCGGCGGTCGCGAGCAGTGCCGCACCCGGCGTCGACCACGCCATCGTGATCGGCACCTTGAGTCGCCACGAGAAGAACACCGTGCCCAGGCCCATCGTCAGGCAGAGGGCGAGGAGGCCGGAGGCGGCCTGGTCCGGCGAGGCGCCGACCGCAGCCAGTCCGGTGAGCACCACCGCGAACGAGCTGGTGAACCCGACGACACCGGTGACCACGCCGGCCAACACCGCGTGGGTGGTCTCCGCGCCCGCGGCCCGCTGCGTCATGGCGGCAGGCTATCGGGACCGATCGCAGCCGGCGTACGCCCTGCTCCACCCCCACCCGGCGGGAAACAAGTAGCGTGCAGGTCATGCAGGTCGTTGCCCACCGCGGTGCCAGCCACGATATTGCCGAGCACACGCTCGGCGCCTACCTCGAGGCGATCCGGACCGGAGCGGACGGGCTCGAGTGCGACGTACGGCTCACTGCCGATGGGCACCTGGTCTGCGTGCACGACCGCGACCTCCGGCGTACGGCGTCCAACAGCGGTGTGGTCTCGACGATGGAGCTGGCCGAGCTCGACGCCTTCGACTTCGGCAGCTGGAAGAACCCGTGGCACGATCTCGACGACGAGGCACCCGACCTGGACCCGGCACTGAACAAGGTGCTCACCCTGCGCAAGCTCCTCGAGACCGTGGCCAATGCCGGACGCCGCGTCGAGCTGGCCATCGAGACCAAGCACCCCACCCGGTTCGGCGGACTCGTGGAGCGCCGACTCGTCGAGCTGCTCGATGACTTCGGCTGGGCCGGGGCCGACTCGCCGGTGCGGGTGATGAGCTTCTCGTTCACCGCGTTGCAGCGCGTTGAGAACCTGGCGCCGGGGATGGACAAGGTGATGCTCCTCGACAAGGCGCACCACTGGCCGATGCTGCGCCGGATGATCGGCAAGGAGTGGATCATCGGCCCCGGCATCGGGGAGCTTACCGACCATCCCGGACTGGCCCGTCGGCTCCGTGACTCGGGCCGCCGGATCCACGTGTGGACGGTGAACACCGATGCGCAGCTCGCGCTGTGCGAGAGCCTCGGCGTGGAGACCATCATCAGCGACCGGCCGGCATACATGCTCGAGCGGGTTCGCCGGTAGCCTGCCCTGCATGGGAAAGAGCTCTCGCAAGAAGAACCGCGCCGCTGAAGCGCCCGCCACCGACGGCGCGGTCGGCCCGCGCCAGCCCTGCCCGTGTGGTTCGGGCCGTCGCTACAAGGCCTGCCACGGTGCTGCGGACGGACCGCCGCCCGCGTTCGTGGCGCGCCCGTTCGAAGGCCATGCCAGCGAGACCGACCTGGTCGCTCTGCGCGAGCTCGTGCCCGCCGCG
>DATCYH010000570.1:0-6882 GCA_036570405.1 Nocardioides sp. | reverse complement strand
GAGCTCGGCGGCGTCGACGCTGCCGTAGCCTGACCCCGCATCCGCCCGGGTGGCGCAACTGGCAGACGCGGAGGGCTTAAACCCCTCTGGAGCCTCGGCTCCGTGCGGGTTCGATCCCCGCCCCGGGCACTGCAAACATTGACTTTTCGCGAGTGTCGCTTGTGACCGGCGGAGCGCTTGCTCACGGATTGCTAACGGATTTGTTGGCCTGATCCGGCATGCGGGGGCACGTCGTACGACGGGGGAAGACGTGGAGCTACGTCATCGACGTGGCTCCCGACCCCGCCACGGGCCGCCGCCGACAGCGCAGCAAGGGCGGCTTCCCGACGAAGGGGGCCGCCGAGGACGCGATGCGCGAGGCCATCGCCAAGGGCTCCAGCTCGGGCAAGGGATCGCAGCGACTCGGTGACTACCTGGCCGAGTGGATCGTGGCCGTCCGGCCCCGGCTCCGGGTGACGACCTTCAACGCCTACCAGATGGCCGCCGACCGCGTGACCGCCGGCCTGGGTGCGGTGCGGATGGACGACCTCACCCCGCTGGCCATCGAGCGCTTCTACGCCGAGCTGCTGAAGACGGGTGGTCGGCGGGAGCAGGGCCTGTCCGCGAAGTCCGTGCGCAACACCCACGTCGCGCTCCGGAAGGCGCTGGCTGACGCCGAGCGGCTCGAGCTGATCGACCGCAACCCAGCGGCCCGGGCCCGGCCACCGAGAGGGGAGTGCGTCGAGATCGTGACGTGGACCTCGGCCCAGGTGGCTCAGTTCCTCCGCGGCGTCGCCGAGGACCCGCTGTTCGCGCTGTGGGTCCTGCTCGCCACGACCGAGCTGCGCCGCGGTGAGGCGCTCGGCCTCCGGTGGAAGGACGTCGACCTCGAGCGGGCGACCCTCTCCGTCTCGCAGACGATCACCGCGGTGCAGCACGGCGTGATCGTCTCGCCGCCGAAGAGCGACCGCAGCCGGCGCCGGTTGGGGCTCGACCCCGACACCGTCCGGGTCCTCACGGATCACCAGCAGGCCCAGCAGCGGGACCGTGACCGGCTCGGTGTCAGCCCGGCGCCGCTCGTCTTCTGCGAACCCGAGGGCGAGCCCCTCCACCCCGACGCCGTGACCCGCCGCTTCAAGACGCTGGTGCGCCGGAGCGGTCTCCCGATGCTCCGAGGTCCTCACGACCTTCGCCACACGTGGGCCTCCCTCGCCCTCGCCGCCGGTGTGCACCCCAAGGTCGTGTCGGACCGCCTCGGCCACTCGACGATCGCCATCACGATCGACACCTACTCCCACGCCATCCCAAGCCTCGACGCAGACGCCGCCGCCATCGTCGCCAGCAAGCTCTTCGGGGACAGCGACGGGTGAGCGACGCATGGCGCATCCACTTCTTCCAGAGACATCCCAAAGACGATCCCAATCGAACCGTTCCGGCGATCGACTTCCTCGAGTCGGTCCCAATCAAGGTCCGAGCTGAGATCCACGCGGTGCTGACTGCCGTGGCGGAGGCTCCGCCGCCGGCGTTCTCCGGTGGCGGTAAGTGGGAGGCGATGCACGGCGGCATGGCGGGCTTCTACGAGGTCCGGGTGCAGGGCGGGGGCATGAACCACCGTCTGTTCTGCGTCCTCGAGCGAGACGCCGACTACCTCGGTGGCTCGTCGATCGTCGTCATCGACGGCCTGTGGAAGCCCAAGCGCTCCGCTGCCGATCCGAAGGACTACCGCCGAGCCCTGCGGTACCGATCCGAGTTCGAGTCCCGACGCACCGTGCTCGAGTAGGTCAGCTCGCCTTCGGACGTGGCGTCGGCACCAGGTCAAGGTCGAGCGCATCCGCCAGCGCAGCGAGCGTGCTTGCCGTCGGGTTCGGCGATTCGATGCTGAACAGCCGTCGCACGGCCTCCGGTGCAAGGTCGGCCCGCCGAGCCAGCTCTGCCTTCGAGAGCCCGAGCTCCACCCGCCGCCCATCGAGAGCCCTCACGAGCTCATCCACCTGGGCGATCCGCCGCCGAGCCTCGTCGTACGCGTCCCGGTACTCAGGATCAGCGAGCTGCCCCGCGAGGTACCGCTCCGCTCCAGTGGGTCGCTTCGAAGCCATGAGGCGAGCGTAACGCAAGAGTTACGGCAGTGGTCGACCGATGGCATCGGAAGCATGGTCGCCGCCGACAGGGACAGCAGGGTCGAGCAAACGAGCGAGAGCCGCTCGCGGCACCCGCAACGACCGCCCCAGCTCGAGCACCGGCAGCCCACTCCGCCCTCCGGTCGCCCGCCACTCCTTCGCCAACGCGTACGCCGTCGTCCGCCCGATCCGAAGCAGCCGAGCAGCCTCCTCCACGGTGTACGTCAACGGCCCCGAGGTCAGTTCCATCCGTGCGCTCCCATGCTCGCTCGTCCGGATCCCTAAGCCCGATCCGGACTTGAACGTCGCGAGGTGTCGCCCCTCGGGGCCAGCCTGCACGGGCGCTGAGAGCTAATGCACTCGTCTGTCGGTCATAGCCATGGCATTTGCAGCTCTACGCACGAGCTGCCAGGCCGGCTGCAGGTAGTGTCCGGATGCGGGCGACGAAATAGGTGGGGACGGCGATGAACGGGACATCGGATCCGTGGAACAACGGGGTGCACGGCGATCAGGTATTGCCCTTGATCAATGTCGACGCTCCAGTGATTCGCGTTGAGGCAGGGCCGGGGACGGGAAAGACGTTTGGGCTCACGAGGCGGGTCCTGCGCCTCGTTCATCCTGATGGTGCCGGCGTCGAGGGCAAAAAGGTCTTGATCGTCGCCTTCAACCGCGTGATCGCCGCGGACCTCCGCACCAACATCACAAGCCAGCTTGAGGCCGCAGCTATCGACGCGGCCCCGGAGATCAGCACGGTGCACGGCCTCTGCCAGAAGCTGTTGGGCGACAACCAGCGAAGGATGCTGCTGCCCCACGAGGTCGAGGCGATGCTGTACGACGTCCGGCACCAGCACGACACATTCGCTTCCTGGAAGTTCGATGAGCTGAGCCAGGCGCTCCGCGATGCTGAGGCGGGCCATCAGGACAACCACGCGCTCGTGGCGGCGGTGCGCGGTTGGCTCACGCTGCACAAGGCGAAGTTGGTTGGCGATCTTCCGAATGAACTCGTGCTGGCGCTCAAAGGTGGGGACCTAGCTGACACCCGATTCACCCACGTGCTCGTGGACGAGTTTCAAGATCTGACGGCCTCCGAGCAAGAGCTCGTTACTCGCCTCGTCGAGGACGGCGGAACTCTGGTGGCGCTGGGGGACCCCCGGCAGTCCATATATGCCTTTCGGGGAAACGACCGTCTCGGCCTCGACAGTCTTGGTGAGTTGACGGGGTCGGACGTGATCGACCTTCCTATGACGGAATGTCAAAGGTGTCCTGGGGAGGTGGTCAGCGCTGCGAACGCGCTCATGGCCCTCGAGGGAGCGCCGATGACTGTCGCCAGCCAGGCGGAGCCGAATCTGCACGTCGTTCATTGGAACTCCCCGACGGCGGAGGCCAAGGGCATGGCGAAGTGGGTCGTTGACAACTGGGAGCAGTACCCCAACGATCAGCACCTGGTCATGGTCTCTCGCAGGAAGCTCGGGTTCCTGCTCAGGGATGAGATCAAGGTGCTTCGGGACGATGTCAACGTCGATCTGACCTTCTCCGAGAGCATGTTGGAGGAGTGGCCCGTCCGGGAGGCGTTTCTTTTCTTCTGCCTACTGGTCGACCCAGATCCTGCGGGATGGCGTGGGTGGCTGGGCTACCAGGACCTTCCTAACCCCACAAAGGCGCCGTCGAGGAACGCCGACGCTTACTTGCGCTTCTTGTACGCCTGTGAGAACCACGAGATCGCTATCGACGACCTATTCCGGTTGGCCGACGAGGCTCGAGGATCCCATCGCGGTACGGGCGGAAGCGTGGTGTGGGATCGGGCGGTCCGGTTCTTGGCTCTTCTCGGTGAGCACGAATGGAACGACATGTCCGCACGCGAGGTGGTTGAGGCGGTCTTTGATCCGACATGGTGGGTTCCGGAGGAGACTGAGGGGACCGTAGATGGGGAGGAAGGGAAGTGGGATGCCGCTCTCCACGACCTCGGCCTTCTCCGCCGGCACGCGGTCGACAGAATCCTGGAGGAGGAGACCCAGGACGTCTCCTTAACTGCCCAGGAGGTGCTGCAGCGCGTGGCTCGGAACCTGCGCTACCGCATCGCAACGCGGGAGCCGTTCGAGACGGGCACGGAGGCCAAAGTTCAAGTCACGACGCTGTGGGGGGCGAAAGGCCTGACCGCCGCTCACGTGTACGTGATGGGGGTCTGCGACGAGGCGATGCCAGGCGAGCGACCAGAGAGTTATCCCGGTAGCGATGCTCAGTTCGAAGCCGAACAGCGGCGGCTCTTCTTCGTGTCGATCACTCGGACGAAGCGGACCATGGTGATCTCACAGCTCAAGCGGGCGACGCGGACACAAGCGTTGGTGCTCGGCCTGAGGATGTCGTCGACCGCGTGGGTCCAGAACCTGACTACCTCGAGGTTCCTCGCCCCGATTCTCGGCTTCCTCCCCGACAGCGTTCCCGGTACCGAATGGAAGGGGTGCAATCCACACTGAGCGCCCGGCGGCTCAGCGGATGGAGCACTTACGCAAGCGTCGCAAGCCCAGCGCGGGCGGACAGGCCTGTCGGTACCTGCCCGTGGCGGGCGACTGGGGGCCCCTGACCCGGCGGTCGGCGGCGACGCCCGATCAGCAGGCGACTTCGCGAAATAGGACGCTCTCCGAGGTGCGGGTCCCAGCAGGCCAGACGAACCTAGGGCAGAGGAGGATGACTCATCGAGCGGCCCGGCACCCAGCGCCGGCGTGCTAGCGCGCCGCGACAGGCGGATGCGACGGGCTTGAAGCAACGGTCGTTCCGTCCGCCAACTTGGACGACAGGTGAGTCTTGGTGTGGTTCAGTTGGACGATCTGACCGCCTGGCAAGGACGTCCGGCAGTGTCCACTGCAGCAGAAGATCTCGCCGAGGTGCCCGACGCCCTGTTCTCCGAGGGCACGCGGTCAGACAGCAATCCGAAGCGGCCTACCGAGTCGGCCTTCGCGTTCGCGGACAGGGTCCGTCAGCCCTACTTCGAGCGGGAACGCCGCTGGTACGAAGATGCCTTCGGTCACTATCCCGCCGGAGCGGATCGGAGTGACCTTCGGGCGCGCTTTCGCAGCTCCGACGACTTCCAACACGGGGCAGCCGCCTGGGAGCTCTACGTCCACGAACTGTGGCGACTGTTGGGTTGGACACTGCAACCGCACCCGGAGACACCCGACGGCAAGCGCAGGGACTTCCTCGCCGAGCGCGACGACGATCGGTTCATCCTTGAGTGCGCCGTCGACAACGGCAGCCAGCGCCAGGCCGGTGAAGAGCGCCGGTGGGCGGAACTGTGGGAAGCGTTCAAGTTGCTGACGATCCCGAACCACCGCGTGATGGTGCATCGAAGATCCATCGGCGCCAACGCCCTAAGCGCCGGGGCGCTCTTGGCCGAGGCACAGAGAACCCTCGACACGCTCCCGCCCGGACGGAGGGCGATCGTCCTTCGAGTCGAAACCGATGACGGTTGGCAATTCCACCTCGAGGCTTCGCCCGGCGGTCCGCTAGCGGGCGTCGTCTCGTGCACCTTTGGTGGCGCGATGTCGATGGAGCGGAGGCTCTACAACCCGATTCGTAACCGGGTGAAGGAGAAGTCGAAGCGCAGCTCGCGCCTTGAGGTGCCGTTCGTCCTGGCCCTCCAAATCGTCAACCCGATGCCCATCGTCGAGAAGGATGGTGCGGTACGACAGGCGCTCATGGGAACGATGACGCAGGTTCTGGGACTTGATCTCACGACCTCAGGCCTGCGTCAGAACAACGACGGACCATGGGTTCAGGGAGGACGCCCAAGAGGTCGGGGACTCAGCGCTGTTCTCCTCCACCAGGGCAGGCTCCTCGGCCAATCCCTCCCCGTGCTACACCACCACCCGGAACCGGCACGCCCGCTCCTCATAGAGGGCCTGCCGTTCGAGCAGATCCGCTACGACCTGGCTGACCCCGGTTTCGAAGTCCATGAGGAGGCCACGGCCGATTGGAACAAGGTATTCGGCCTACCCCTGGAATGGCCCGGCCCCGACGATTGCTTCGAGGGGATCAACACTGACGCTCCGATACTGGCCCCAAGATTCTGGTCGCCAACCGCCACCGACGACAGGATCTGAACCCCAAGCCGCAGGTGCATTCAGATGGCTGGAGTTGAGTACCTAAACAACTGTCGCCATCACGACAAGGATCAGAAACAAGAACGAATACAGCACCGTTGGCCAGCCTACATCTCGATTCTCTGTGGCAAGAACCTTGCGCGCGCTCGGACTCATGACGTTCAGGTTCGATCCGAACGAGTATTGCGCCAAGAGATCGTCGAGGCGCTCTTCAGTATCGTCCTCAAGGAGGCGACCCGATTCGAGGACACGCGCCACGTACGCCTGGACGATTGCTTCTAGTTCGCGCGACCTGCGGTGTGCCACTTGGTACTGGTAGTTGAGGCGCAGGTCAGCCCACGCGAGTAGGACAACCAGAACGCTTGCGCCGAGAGGAGCGAGGCCGCTCTTGTTCGCGATCCCCAGGCCCATCGCGGCGGTCCAGAGGGTGAGCGTCGCGCCACGCAACACATCGCGATAACCCTCGATGCGGCCGATGATCGACGACAGGGCCGTGTAGTCGGATCGAACGATCTCCAAAGCGATGACATGAGGATCTGAGGTTGGGGTCACTGGCTGCCCTCCTCGATGCGGAGGAAGTGCTTGAGCTCAACCATGGCGCTGTCCGCCGAGTTCGTTTCCGCAGCATCGGGTCGAGCCTGTCGGAGGTACCGCACCACTGCGTCGAGGAGCGCGAGGAGCTCGCCGCT
>DATCYH010000569.1:0-12542 GCA_036570405.1 Nocardioides sp. | reverse complement strand
ACAGGGCCCGCAAGGTGTCGGCCGGATCGATCGCGATCTCACGACCCTTCGAGCAGACCAACGTCGTCCTCGGTGTCAACGGGATGACCCGCAGCGACAAGCGGCGCTTCGCCCTCGGCGTGCTCAACACGGCGCTCGGTGGGGGCACCTCCTCACGGCTCTTCCAGGAGATCCGCGAGCGGCGCGGCTTGGCCTACTCCGTCTTCTCGTTCGCCAGTCACTACAGCGACGCCGGCATGGTCGGAGTCTCCGTGGGGTGCCTGCCGGAGAAGCTCGACGAGGTGCTCGAGGTGGTCCGCGCCGAGCTCGCCTCGGTGGCTGCCGAAGGCATCACCGCCGAGGAGCTTCAGCGGGGCAAGGGGCAGCTGTGTGGTGGGCTGGTGCTCGGGCTCGAGGACTCCGGGTCCAGGATGTCGCGGATCGGGAGGGCCGAGCTCGTGCACGACGAGCTGCTCAGTATCGACGAGGTGCTCGCCCGGATCAATGCCGTGACGCTCGAGGACGTGCACACGCTGGCGGCGGAGCTGTTCACCCAGCCGCAGGTGCTCGCGGTCGTCGGTCCCTGAGGTAGGTCCGGCCTGCTGGCTCGCCGTCAGGCGATGGCGAGCAGTGCCGTGCCGGCGCAGGCGATCGCCCAGAGCACGCTGGCGAAGGTGCCGATGATGAATCGTTCTGCCGCGCCGGGCGTGGAGCTGCGCAGCTCGGCATAGCGACCCAGCCCCTTGAGGGCCAGGATGATCGCCAGGCCGCTCGGCCAGGCGGCCACGACGGAGGCGAAGACTGCCGTCCGCTCGAGGCCGCCGATCCAGGCGCCGCCGCGCAGCACCTCGCCGGCCTGGCGCATGGAGCCCTCCTCGGCGTCGCGTGTGCCGTCGATCAGGCGGAAGACGCTGGTGGTGATCACCCCGCCGCCACCGACGGCCAAGATGCCGAGGAGGGCGACGTCGACGACAGTGCCGGAGCCAGCGGGGACCGCACGCTCATCGAAGCCGAGCAGGGCGGCAGCGGCGCCCAGCCCGGCGAAGAGCGCGACGGCGAACACCACCTGGCTCCGCCCGGGCATGCGCCAACCGGCCAGTGCGACGGCAGCGGTGAGCGCCAGGATGACGATGGCGACGATTTCCATGGCTCTCCTCTGCGGACCTCAGGCGAGGTGGTCTGTCAGCATCTGGGCGACCAGCTCGTGGGTGCGCTCACCCTCGACCAGGCCGGCGGCGCGGCCGCGCTGGCTGACTGCGGACTGGCTGATCCCGAGCCGCTCGGCGATCTCGACGTGGGTCAGTCCCCCGGCGGCCAGGTCGACCACCTCCCACCCGCGCGTCGTACGACGGCTGAGCAGTCCTGCCCACAGCCATGCCACGGTCTCCAGCTGTCCCGAACGGTAGTCGTCCGGACCGACAACGGCGATCTTCCCCGGCGAGTTCTTGGCCCGGGTGACGGCGTCGCGAGCGTGCAGGTATGCCGTGCCTCGTCCGGCACGGGCAGTGGCCGGCAGCGGCTCCTCGACGTCGCCGATGCCGATGCCGATGTTCCAGGCATCGCTGCGCAGGAGGCTCTCGATGACC
Source organism: Nocardioides sp. (assembly GCA_036570405.1). Lineage (GTDB taxonomy): Bacteria > Actinomycetota > Actinomycetes > Propionibacteriales > Nocardioidaceae > Nocardioides. The sequence goes on along the minus strand of DATCYH010000569.1, from coordinate 10,977 downwards.
GCTGCGGCGGCACCGGGGTCGGTGTAGACGGCCTGGATCTCGTCGCCCGCGGTGCGCTCGAAGGGGAGCAGCGCGTCAGCGGCGTACTCGTCGACAGCAGCGGGGACCAGGTCGCTGGTGGTGCGGCTGGACCGCTGGTCGACAGTGAGGACGCAGGCCTTCATTCTTCCTCCATCAGGAAATAACCTGATAAGAGACTACTTCAGGAAATAACCTGCAACAAGGTCAGCGACGACCGATCAGGCCGATCGCTGCGGGGCTCTTGCTCTCCACGACCGAGACCCGGAAGCCGGCCTGGACCAGTGCGGCAGAGGCCTTCTCCAGTGCGGTCGGCAGCTGGTCGGGGCGGGATGCGTCATAGAACAGGAAGACCGCGCCGCCGGGGGAGAGGCGTTCGTGCAACAGGGCGAGCTCGTCCTGGCAGTCGCGCACCCAGAACAGGTTGACGTTGAAGGCGAAGACCTTGTCCAGCCGCTTGACCGGGATCCGCAGGGTCGCGAGATCGATGTGCCGCACGGCCAGTCGCCCCGCGCTGATGAACTCCGCGCATCGCCGCTTGGTGCGATCCACCCCGGACTCGGAACGGTCGATGGCCAGAAGCTTGCCGGTCTTGAGTCGGCTGCAGATCAGCTCTGCTGCCTGCCCCTGACCGCACCCGATCTCAAGCACTTGATCGGCCGGCTGGACGTCAAGGACCTCCACGGCCCAACGTATGCGCGCCGGAATCGTCTGCAATGCCATGGCACAAGACTGCCACTATCCCTGTTCATCCGGCAGGCACCCTCCCCGTTAGGGATCTCGTGTCACGTAGGTTTGGCCCCGTGACTGGTGAGATTTCGAAGATCGGCGTGCTCGGCGTGCAGGGCAAGGTCGGCGCAGAGATGTGCAAGGCGGTCGACGCTGCCGATGGGTTCACCCTCGTGGCCGCGCTCGACGCGGGTGATGACATCAGCGCCCTGGTGGACTCCGGCGCGCAGGCCGTCGTGGACTTCACCCACCCCGACGTGGTGATGGCAAACCTCGGCTTCTGCATCGAGAACGGGATCCACGCGGTGGTGGGCACCACGGGCTTCGACGAGGCCCGGCTCAGCCAGCTGCGTCGTCAGCTGGAGGCCGCGCCCGGGACCGGCGTGCTGATCGCACCCAACTTCTCCATCGGCGCGATCCTGATGATGCGCTTCTCGGCGATCGCCGCACCCTTCTATGACTCGGTCGAGGTGCTCGAGCTGCACCACCCGGACAAGGCCGATGCCCCGTCCGGAACGGCCCGGCGTACGGCCGAGCTGATCGCCGCCGCGCGTCGTGAGGCCGGGTCGGCCCCGATGCCCGACGCCACCTCCACCAGCCTGGACGGCGCGCGGGGTGCCGACGTGGACGGCGTACGCGTGCACGGCCTGCGGATCCGCGGCATGGTCGCCCACCAGGAGGTCATCCTGGGTGGACCGGGGGAGACCCTGACCATCCGACACGACTCCATGGACCGGGCCTCGTTCGCCCCCGGGGTGCTCACCGGGCTGCGCAACATCGCGGACCACCCCGGCCTCACCGTGGGCCTGGAGAACTTCCTCGACCTGGACTGATCGCTCCGTTCGGCGCCGAGCGTTCGAACTGCAGGTTGTCGCATTGCAAGAACCTGCAACGCCGCAGGTCTTCCCGTTACCGCTGGGTAGTGAAAGTGTCGAGTCCGGGGAGGGAGACCCTGCAGCAGTCAATGGAGGCTCACACCAATGCGAATCACCCCCACCTGGGCGGCTCTCGGCCTGGCGACCCTGGCGACCGGCCTGATGGTCGGCTCCCCTGCCACGGCTGACCCCGGCGCCGATCGCGCCGATGCCCTCGAAGCGCTGGCCGACAATCCCTCGGCGGCGCGCGCGAGCGACGGGCAGGCCTTCACGGTTCGCTCGACGACCAAGGACGCCGACGGAACGACGCACGCCCGCATCGATCGGACCTACCGCGGTCTCGAGGTCGTCGGCGGTGACCTCGTGGTCCACCAGGACGCCTCGGGAACCCTCGAAGGCGTGAGCCAGTCGCTGCTCCAGAAGCTCTCCCTCGGCGTGAAGCCGGGGGTCAGCAGCAGTTCGGCCGAGCGGAAGTCGCTGGCTGCCCAGGCCAACGAGGCGATCACCGGGCTCAAGCTCCTCGATGCCGCTGAGCTGGTCATCGACGCCACCGGCACCACGCCCACGCTCGCGTGGCGCACCCTGGCCGGCGGTCTCCAGGCCAACGGCACCCCGAGCCGCTTGGCGACGTACGTCGATGCGAAGACAGGCTCGGTGATCCGCCAGGAGCAGCAGATCGTCAACGTCGAGGGTACCGGGAACACGCTCTACAGCGGTTCGGTCCCGATCAACGTCAGTGGCTCCGATGGTTCCTACACGCTGACCGACCCGGCCCATGGCAATGCCAAGGTGACCGACATGGGCAACAAGCAGGATTCCGTCCTGTGCACGGTGCTCAGCATCGGTTGCTCCAACGGGTCCACGATCACCAGCGCGGACACCGTCTTCGGCAACGGCTCGAACTCGGACCGCCAGACTGCCGCCGCTGACGCGCTCTACGGCCACGCCGAGACCTTCGACTACTTCAAGAGCGTCCACGGTCGCAACGGCATCTTCGGCAACGGCACCGCTGCTCCGAGTCGGGTGCACTACGGCAACAAGTACGTCAACGCCTTCTGGGACGGCGAGAAGATGACCTACGGCGACGGCGACGGTGTCGATTTCGGGCCGCTGGTCTCGCTCGACGTTTCGGGCCACGAGATGTCGCACGGTGTCACCGAGAACACCGCCGGACTCACCTACTCCGGGGAGTCGGGCGGCCTCAACGAGGCGACCTCGGACATCTTCGGCACCATGGTCGAGTTCCACGCGGGCAACTCCGTGGACCAGGGCGACTACTACATCGGAGAGCAGTTCGACCTCAAGAACCACGAGGGCTTCCGGCGGATGGACAAGCCCAGCGCAGACGGTGCCTCGCAGGACTGCTGGACGAGCGGCACCAAGAACCTCGACGTGCACTACTCCTCGGGTGTGGGCAACCACTTCTTCTACCTGCTCGCCGAGGGCTCGGGCGCGAAGACGATCGGCGGCAAGTCGCACAGCTCGCCGACCTGCAACAACTCCACGATCGCCGGCATCGGCCGGGACAAGGCCGCCAAGATCTGGTTCCGGGCACTGACGACCTACTTCACCTCGGGCACCACCTATGCCCAGGCCCGAGTCGGCACGCTCAGCGCCGCAAAGGACCTCTACGGCACCGGCAGCACCGAGTACGCCGCCGTCGCCGCAGCCTGGAGTGCGGTCAGCGTCAACTGATCCGACATCGCCCGGGTAGGGCTTACTTCCCGGGCAAGTCTGGTGCTTCCCGGGCAAGATCTTGCCCGGGAAGCATCGGAGTCACCCGGTACCCGGTGACTTCGCCACCGAAGTGCCAAGCGCTCAGAGCGCGGTGTGCAACCGCACCTGCTTGACCGTCACCGCGCCGTCCCCGCGCAGGTCGAGCTCGCGGTGGGCGGTGTCGGGGGCCCAGCCGGAGCTCTCGAAGAAGCCACGCAGCACGTCGTCGGTGCTGTTCACCCAGGTCACGGCGCGGGTGAACCTGTCGGCCGACAGGGTGTCCGCGCAGGCCTGCACCAAGCGCGACCCGTGACCGAGCCGGTGCTCGCCGGGGTCGACGCAGAACTCACCGACCTCGCCGTCGGCCACTGGATCCGCGTCGGGGTCGCCGGCGGGGGAGGTGACCGCGAAGCCGACGATCCGATTCCGTTCCAGGGCCACCAGCACCCGGTTGCGCGCGTCCTTCGGCCTGCTCAGCGCTTGGGCCCAGGAGGCGGCAAGTGCGTCGGCGTCGAGCCCGGCCAGGACGTCGTCGGGCAGGAGGCCGGCGTGGGTGGTGCGCCAGGCTCGGACCTGGACCTCGGCGATCCCTCGGGCATCGTCTGCCCATGCGACTCGAACGGACACATCTGCTGTGGGACGGCTCATGTGCGCATCCTGCCAGTCAGCCATCTGTTACACCTCAACGCGTCGACTGGACATTTGCGTAACAGGCGCTGTTACCCTCGTCACATGTACGGCAATGACTTCGCGCCCCCGGCCAGCGGGGAGCGGACCGCGGCAGTCATGAGCGAAGAACCGACCTCGTTTCGACAATTGCTCGACAGCGGCGGTCGGATCGAGCCGCGTGATGAGATGCCCGAGGGCTATCGCCGTACTCTGATCCGCCAGATGGCCCAGCACGCACACTCCGAGATCATCGGAATGCAGCCGGAGGGCAACTGGATCAGCCGGGCGCCGAGCCTGCGTCGCAAGGCGATCCTGATGGCCAAGGTCCAGGACGAGGCCGGACACGGCCTCTACCTTTACGCCGCCGCCGAGACGTTGGGTGTGGATCGGGCGGACCTGCTCGACCAGCTCCATGACGGCCGTCAGAAGTATTCGTCCATCTTCAACTACCCAACGCTCACCTGGGCCGACGTCGGCGCGATCGGCTGGCTGGTCGACGGGGCCGCGATCGTCAACCAGGTCCCGTTGTGCCGCTGCTCCTACGGTCCCTACTCCCGCGCCATGGTCCGGGTCTGCAAGGAGGAGTCGTTCCACCAGCGCCAGGGTTTCGACATCCTGCACACGCTGGCCCACGGCACCTCGGCTCAGAAGGCGATGGCACAGGATGCGGTGGACCGCTACTGGTGGCCGAGCCTGATGATGTTCGGGCCCACCGACAGCGCAGCCGACTCGGGCGGGCACACCGCGCAATCGATGGCGTGGGGGATCAAGCGGTTCTCCAATGACGAGCTGCGACAGAAGTTCATCGACATGACCGTCCCGCAGGCCGAGGCGCTCGGGCTCACCCTCCCTGATCCCGCCCTCGCCTGGAACGAGGAACGCGGGCACTTCGACCACACCCCGGTCGACTTCACCGAGCTCTTCGAGGTGATCGCCGGCCGCGGCCCCTGCAACGAGCAGCGGATGGCCCACCGGGTCGGTGCACACCGTGACGGAGCCTGGGTCCGGGAGGCGGCTGAGGCGTACGCCGCCAAGCACGCACCCCCGGCAGCTGCAGGGGAGGGTGCCGCGTGAGCAGCGAACCACTGTGGGAGGTCTTCATCCGCTCCCGCCGGGGGCTGGCACATGTGCACGCGGGTTCGCTGCACGCCGCCGACGCGGAGCTGGCCCTGCGCAACGCCCGCGACGTCTACACCCGGCGCCAGGAGGGCGTCTCGATCTGGGTGGTCCCGGCAAGCCGGATCACCGCGAGCAGCCCCGACGAGAAGGGCTCCTTCTTCGAGCCCGCCGCGGACAAGATCTATCGGCACCCGACGTTCTACGACGTGCCTGAAGGGGTCGAGCACCTGTGACCGTGCACGCCAGCGACGCCCACGTCGACTACCTCCTCGGTCTCGCCGACGACGCCCTCATCTCCGCCCAGCGGATGGGCTGGTGGATCAGCAGGGCGCCCCAGCTCGAGGAGGACGTGGCCCTGGCCAACATCGGCCTCGACCAGCTGGGCCAGGCCCGCGCGTTGCTCAGCCACGTGGGGGAGCTGACCGATCGCACCGAGGACGACCTCGCCTACCTCCGCGATGAACGCGACTTCCGCAACGTGTGCCTCGTCGAGCGTGAGCAACGCGACTTCGGTGTGACGATGGCCCGTCTGCTGGTCTTCGCCGCCTGGCAGAACCACCTCTATGCAGCCCTGACGAGCAGCACCGACCGGACCTTGGCCGCGGTCGCCGCGAAGGCGGTCAAGGAAACCACCTACCACCTGGACCACGCCCGCACCTGGGTGCTGCGTCTGGGCGACGGGACCCCCGAGTCCCACGAGCGCATGCAGCTCGCGCTCAACCAGGAATGGCCGTGGCGCGAAGAGCTCTACGACAGCTCATCCATCGCCCCGGCCCTGATCGAGACCGGCGTGGCCGTTGATCCGGCCATCCTGCGGACATCTGTGGAGGAATGCGTGAACCAGGTCGTGAACCAAGCAACGCTCGAGATCCCCGACACACCGCCAGCATCATCTCGGGGACGACAGGGACTGCACACCGAGTCGATGGGCTATCTGCTCGCCGAGATGCAGCACCTGACCCGCTCACACCAAGGCGCCGCCTGGTGAGCGCCCCCAGCGTGGCGCCGGCACTGCGGCCCACCACGGCACCGAGCCGCGCGTGGCGTGTGGTTCGCGACGTCCCCGACCCGGAGCTACCGGCCCTGACCATCCAGGACCTGGGCATTCTGCGTGACGTCGTCGAATACGACCAGGGTTCGGTCCACGTGACCATCACCCCGACCTACTCCGGGTGTCCGGCCATGGAGACGATCCGGGAGGACATCGAGCGGGTGCTCACGGAGGCCGGTTTCCTGCACGTCGCGGTCGAGTTCGTGCTCGCGCCCGCCTGGACCAGCGACTGGGTGACCCCCGAGGGGCACGCCAAGCTCACGGCGTACGGCGTCGCCCCGCCGGGTCCGCGCCGCGCACACGACGCTCCTGTGGTCGTCCCGCTGGCCACCCGTTGCCCCCGCTGCAGCAGCCTGCGCACCCGGGAGAGCAGCCGGTTCGGATCCACTTCGTGCAAGTCGCTGTGGGTGTGCAACGACTGCCTGGAACCGTTCGAGCAGTTCAAGGCCATCTGATGGCGCCCAGTTGATGGCTCGACGCGCGACGTTCCACCCACTGCGGGTGGGCCGGGTCGATCGATTGACCGACGACTCGGTCGCGCTGTCCTTCGAGGTCCCCGACGACCTGCGCGACGCCTATCGATTCACCCCTGGCCAGCACCTGACCCTGCGCTGCGCGGACGGCGTACGGCGCAGCTATTCGATCTGCAGCACCCCGGGGTCCGGGGAGCTGCGGATCGGCATCCGCCAACTGCCCGACGGCTGGTTCTCCCGGGGTGTCGTGCCCAACCTCGAGCCGGGCGACACCCTCGACGTGATGACCCCGGAGGGCCGGTTCACCGTCGACCCCGTGCCCGAGACGTCGCAGGAGTACGTCGCGGTCGCGGCCGGCTCGGGCATCACCCCGCTGCCCTCGATCATCGGATCCGTCCTGGCCCAGGAGCCGGGGTCGCGGTTCACCCTGGTCTATGCCAACCGGACGCAGCGCTCGGTGATGTTCCTCGACGAGCTGCACGACCTCAAGGACCGTCACCTCGAGCGGTTCCGCATCCTCCACGTGCTCTCGCGAGAGCAGCAGGAGTCGGAGCTGCTCACTGGACGCCTCGACGCGGCTCGCTTCGGCGCCATCCTCGACTCACTGATCGAGGTGGCGACGGTCGATGACTGGTTCCTGTGCGGACCGCAGGAGATGGTGGCCGAGCTGAGCCGGGTGCTTGCCGAGCGCGGAGCCGACCAGGTGCACAGCGAGCTGTTCCATGCCGATCCGATGGTCCGCTCCGTGCCGACGGTGACCCAGGACGACTCGGAACGCTGCGACGTCACCGTTCTGCTCGACGGGCGGAGCACCGACCTGCGCCTGGGCACTGGTGAGGTCCCGGTCCTCGAAGCGGCGCTGCAGCTGCGCCCCGAGCTGCCGTTCGCCTGCCGTGGCGGCGTATGCGGCACCTGTCGGGCGCGCGTGGTCGAGGGCAGCGTCGCGATGGACACCAACTGGGCGCTGGAGGCCGACGAGGTCGAGGCGGGCTATGTGCTCACCTGCCAAAGCCATCCGACCTCGAGCCGCGTGGTGCTCGACTACGACGGCTGAGCGGTGTCCACGCGGGCATCGGCGACCGGGGTGGCCCTGCTGGACAGGGAGAGGGCGCCGAGCAAGGTGACGCCCAGGCCGACGACGACCAGCCACCCGAAGCCGTCGCGCACCTCGTCGCCCAGGACGATGATCCCGAACAGTGCCGGCGCGAAGGTCTGGACCCCCAGCAGTCCGCCGGTCGCCGGGGCGACGCCGGTGCGCACCATGGAGAGTGAGTAGAGCCAGAACGCGAACAGGCTGACCGTGGGCACCACCACGGCCGAGGCGAGCACCGAGAGCCCGACGTCGGAGCTGACCCCACGCACGGCGAGCGCTGAGACGGCATACCCCAGTCCCGCCACCGCGCCGATCAGCACGGCAGGGCCGAACCGACGCGAGACCAGCCCCAGCACCACGGTGACCAGGGTGAGGGCCCACAGGAGGACGGGATAGTGCGAGGTCGTCACCACCGCGCCGGCCGGTCCGGCGGCGATCGCCAGCATGACGATGCCCAGGGTCACCGCGACCACGCCGGTCCACCCGCGCAGGTGCAACGGCTCCGCCAGCAGGTATGCCGAGCACGCGGCCGTCACCGGCATGGACAGCGCCACGGTGGCCTGGGCGAGATAGAGGGGGAGTAGCCAGATGGCGATGGCGTGCAGGACGAACCCGACCAGATAGGCAGCCACGACCAACCGCATCAGCCGGCTGCGCGCCCCGGTCCTCAGGAAGGCGACCGGACCCTCGGCCCCGTGGTGCGGGAGGGCACGCACGGCCTCGGCCTGCCAGACCGCGGCGATGCCGAACAGTGCGGCAGAGGCGAGGGCGGCGACGAGTCCGGTCAGCACTTCATCGGTAGTTCTGGGGGAGTGCCTCACCGATCTTGCGCTGCGGCTTGGGCAGGCGCAGGAATCGCATGTTCACCGCCCGGGAGATCGCATACCAGGTGATGCCCTTGAGCGACTCGTCCGGGAAACGGCTACGGACGGCCTGGCGGACCCGGAACCGGAGCCAGACGATGTCGATCACGACCAGGAGCAGGGTGACGATCCACAGCGTGCCCGAGAAGACCCGGACGGCCTCGCCGAAGACGCCGGTGCCCATGATGATGATCAGCAGCAGCATCGGGGCGAGCAGCTCGGTGAACCCGAGACGGGTGTCGACGAAGTCTCGGACGAAGCGACGTACGGGTCCCTGGTCGCGAGCGGGAAGGTAGCGCTCGTCCCCGGTCTTCATCGCGCTGCGCACCTTGCGGCTCGACTCGACCCGCAGCTCCCGCTGCTTGCGGGAGAGGGCCTTGGGGTCCTTGCCCAACTTGGCCCGCTCGCGGGCGGCGGCCTCGGACTCCTTGCGGCTGGGCGTGGGACGACCCTTGCTGCCCGGTCGCTCCGGGCGGGGCTCGAAGTCGTTGGGGGCAGATTCGGTGGGCTTGCGACGGAACAACGTAGGCCTTCACATGTTCGATGTAGCGGGAGCGCCCAGCCTAGCGGCAACCCGCCCCTCGCTCGCGCTTGCGCTTGCGCCTAGTGTTGACGCACAGCAAGATCCATCTCACGCCGTCGGGAGCGACCCGGCTGGCCGACCCAGAGGGGAACCCGCATCCGATGAGCATGTGGAAGCGATTCACGTTGATCTTCCGGTCCAAGGCGAACAGCGCGCTCGACAAGGCCGAGGACCCGCGCCAGACCCTGGACTACAGCTATCAGCGTCAGCTGGAGCTGCTCTCGAAGGTACGCCGTGGCGTGGCGGACGTTGCCACCAGCCGCAAGCGGGTCGAGCTCCAGGTCAACCAGCTCGAGCAGCAGCAGGCCAAGCTCCAGACCCAGGCCCAGAAGGCGCTCGACATGGGTCGCGAGGACCTCGCCCGTGAGGCATTGACCCGCAAGTCGGCGCTGAACGGCCAGATCACGGACCTCAAGGCCCAGCACGCCAACCTGCAGGGTGAGGAGGAGAAGCTCACCCTCGCCCAGCAGCGGCTGAGCGCCAAGATCGAGTCCTTCCGGACCCGCAAGGAGACGATCAAGGCCAACTACACCGCGGCCGAGGCGCAGACCAAGATCAACGAGGCGCTCTCCGGTGTCGGCGAGGAGATGGGCGACGTCGGCATGGCCATCCAGCGTGCCGAGGACAAGACCGCCAACATGCAGGCGCGTGCCGGTGCGATCGACGAGCTCATCGCGAGCGGCGCACTCGATGACGTCTCCAACCCCGGCGGCCAGGACGACATCGCCCGCGAGCTCGAGGCGATGAGCTCGCAGTCCGACGTCGAGGCGGAGCTCGCAGCGCTTCGTGGCGGCGGTTCCCCGCAGGCGATCGACGCCCCTGCCGAGCAGGGCGCGATCCTCGAGCCCGAGGCGCAGAAGGCCGAGGGCACCAACAACGGAGGCCAGGCATGATCGTCCGCATCCTCGGTGAGGGCCAGTTCGACGTGGCCGACAGCGCAGTGGACCGCCTCAACCGTCTCGACGACGAGGTCGAGAAGGCGGTCGAGAGCGGTGACGAAGACGCATTCACGGCAGCTCTCGAAGAGCTCCTCAAGGTCGTGCGCACCATCGGTGCCCCGCACGACCTCGAAGGCCTCGAAGTCTCCGACGTGGTGCTCCCGCCCGCGGACGCCACCATCGCCGAGGTGCGCGAGCTCCTCAGCGACGACGGTCTCATCCCCGGCTGACCAGACAGGCTGAACGAGCTCCCGTGGCGCACTCTCGTTTCATCAAGGACCGTGGTCTCACGGCGCGGATGACCCTGACCATGTTCCTGCTCGGGGCGCTCTTCGTCGTGTTCATGGTCACCCTGATGGCCGTCGCCGGATCGTACGGCGGCTCGGGACTCGTGATCATCGTCGGCATCGCGGGCATCGCGATGGCCTTCTGGCAGTGGTGGAGTTCGGACAAGGTCGCCATGCGGGCGATGCGAGCGCGCGAGGTCAGCCCCCAGGAGGCACCAGAGCTGCACGGGATGATCGACCGGCTCTGTGCGATGGCCGACATGCCCAAGCCTCGGGTGGGCATTGCCGACATGGACATCCCAAACGCGTTCGCCACGGGACGGTCCCCGAACCGGGCAGTGGTGTGCGTGACCACCGGCATCCTGCGAACCCTCGACGCCGAGGAGCTCGAGGGCGTGCTCGCCCACGAGCTGTCCCACGTGGCCCACCGCGACGTGTTGGTGATGACGGTGGCCTCGTCGGCGGGGATCGTGGCCGGCATGGTCACCCAGTCCGTCCAGTACGGCGGCCTCTCGCTGCTCTCTGGTGGGCGTGGCCGGAACAACAACAACGGCGGAGCGCTG
>DATCYH010000568.1:0-8297 GCA_036570405.1 Nocardioides sp. | reverse complement strand
AGTCGATGCCGGACCTGCTTGCGTGGTCGGTGCGACCCCAAGAGGTCTGGGCACCGGCCGTACGGCGCCAGTCGACCAAGGTCGGCGGGATCTCGTCGAGGAAGCGGGAGGCGGGGTTGTGCGACGGGGCGCCCCAGGCCGAGCGCATCACCGCACGAGAGAGGAAGAGCCGCTCGCGGGCGCGAGTCACGCCGACATAGGCCAGGCGGCGCTCCTCCTCGAGCTCGGGCCGGTCCCCCAAGGAGCGCATGTGTGGAAAGACCCCGTCCTCCATCCCGGTGAGGAAGACGACCGGGAACTCGAGGCCCTTCGCGGTGTGCAGGGTCATCAGCGTGACGACTCCCTGCTCCTGCGCGTCCGGCCCGTCGGGGATCTGGTCGGCGTCGGCCACCAGGGCGACCCGCTCGAGGAAGTCGGAGAGATTGGGCGTCACGATCCCGGCCTCGACGTCGGCGGGGTCCGCCGAGGGGCCTGCGACGGGATCGTCGGAGAACTCGCGGGCGACGGCGACCAGCTCGGCGAGGTTCTCCACGCGGGTCTCGTCCTGGGGGTCCTCCGACTCCTCGAGAGAGGTGAGGTAGCCCGAGCGGGCCAGCACCGTCTCCAGCACGACGTCGGGGCGCTCGCCGGCGTCGACCATCGACTGAAGCTCCTCGATCATCGCCACGAAGCCGATGATGGCGTTGAGGGATCGGGTCGCGATGCCGGTGGCCTCACCAGCCCTGCGCAGCGCCTCGAAGAAGATGATCCCCTCGCGCTCGGCGAACGCGGAGACCATCGCCTCGGCCCGGTCACCAATGCCTCGCTTGGGCGTGTTGAGGACCCGGCGCAGTGAGATCTCGTCTGCCGGGTTGGCCAGCATCCGCAGGTAGGCCAGCGCATCGCGCACCTCGCGACGCTCGTAGAAGCGCACCCCTCCGACCACCTTGTAGGGCTGGCCGGTGCGGATGAAGACCTCCTCGAAGACCCGCGACTGGGCATTGGTCCGGTAGAAGACCGCCACGTCACCGGGCCGTACGTCGCCCTCGTCGGTCAACTTGTCGATCTCCTCCGAGACGAACCGCGCCTCGTCCCGCTCGTCGTCGGCGACGTAGCCGACGATGCTCGCGCCCTCGCCGGAGTCACTCCACAGCCGCTTCGCCTTGCGGCCCTGGTTGTTGCCGATCACCGCATTGGCCGCGTTGAGGATGGTCTGGGTGGAGCGGTAGTTCTGCTCGAGGAGGATCGAGGTCGCGTCCGGGAAGTCCTGCTCGAAGTCGAGGATGTTGCGGATGTTGGCGCCACGGAAGGCATAGATCGACTGGTCGGCGTCGCCGACCACCATCAGCTCGGCCGGCTCGACCCGCTCACCGCTGCTGGTGGCAGCGGGATCGTCGGCGGGGTCCACCTCCATGGATTGGGCGCAGAGCTGGTGGATCAGTGCGTACTGCGCATGGTTGGTGTCTTGGTACTCGTCGACGAGCACGTGCCGGAAGCGCCGGCGGTAGACCTCGCGGATGTCCGGGAACCTCGCGAATAACTGGACCGTCATCATGATGATGTCGTCGAAGTCGAGGGCGTTCGCGGCCCGCAGGCGGCGCTGGTAGAGCGCGTAGGCCGCGGCGTACTTCTGCTCGAAGCTGTTGCCGCCCTGCGACTCGGAAACCTCCTTGGCCGCGTCGTCGGGGTCCTTGAGCTCGTTCTTCTGGTTGGAGACCCAGTTGAGGACTGCGCGGGGCTGGTATTTCTTGGGGTCCAGGTCGAGGTCCTGGCAGACCAACGTCATCAGCCGCTTGGAGTCGGCCGCGTCATAGATCGAGAAGCTCGACTTGAAGCTGGCGCCGTCGGCGTTGAAGGCCGTGATCTCCTTGCGCAGGATCCGGACGCAGGCAGAGTGGAAGGTGGAGACCCACATGATCCGCGCGCGCTTGCCGACCAGGTCCTCGACCCGCTCCTTCATCTCGGCAGCGGCCTTGTTGGTGAAGGTGATCGCCAGGATGGAGCCGGGATGCGCCTTGCGTTCCTTGATCAGCCAGGCGATCCGCCGGGTCAGCACCCGGGTCTTGCCGGATCCGGCGCCCGCGACCACGAGCAGGGGCCGTCCCGCGTGCACGACAGCAGCGCGCTGCGGTTCGTTGAGACCCTCCAGGAGGGCTTCACTGGTGGGGGTCCGCCGTGGCTCGACGGACTCGAGGCCGGGGATCGGAAATGAGGTGCTCATGCTGTGCGCAACCCTACGTCGCGCCGGGGACAGCCCTCACCCGGCCGGGCCTGAGCAGCAGCAGGACCAGCTGCATCAGCCGAGAGTCGGCTCAGACGTGAGCCGGCGACCAGAAGACCGCAAGGCCGACGTTGAGGACGGCGAGTGCGATCAGGCCGTAGAAGAGGCCGTCGGAGATCTTAGGCTTGCGGAGGTTGGCCATCACGAGGCCCAGGATCACCAGGCCGACGAGCAACTTGGCACCGATCTTGGCGTGGTTCACGTCGCCGTCGCCCGCCTCGAGCACGCCGACCAGCGCAAGTCCGGCGAGGAACGCCGTACCGGCTCCGTCACGCATCGCCGAGTTGACGACCTTGTCGACCACGCCCATCTGGGCGAGCAGCCCACCGAACAGGGCGGCGAAGCCGAGGAGGTGGAGGAAGAGAAGCACGAGGCGGAGGGTGTCCATGGCGGGATCCTACGACGTTACGTCGTAGGAACCGCTCACCGCCCCGTCACTTCCCGGGGTCAGTCTTCGACGCTGCTGCCTTCTTCGCGGGCGCCTTCTTTGCGGCCGTCCCGGTGGCGGTGCTCGTGCCAGCCGACTTCGCTGCCGAAGCCTTCTTGGCGGGAGCCTTCTTCGCGACGGGCTTCTTCGCAGCCGCCTTCGCGGGCACGGCCTTCTTGGTCGCCTCCTTGATCCGCGACGGCTTCTTGGTCGGGCGCACCACCAACACCGGGCAGGGCGCATAGTGCTGGACCCGCTGGGCCGTGCTGCCCATCAGCACCGTGTCACTGAGGCCACGGCTGCCGGCCGCGATCACGACGAGCTCCGCGCCATAGGTCTTCGCGGCCTTGATGATCTCGTTCGCCGGCGAACCACTGCGGATGCGTTTGTGCACCTTGCCGTGCCACCCGTCGAAGACCGCGGCCAGGGCGTCGAGTGCGTCCGAGGCAGCCCTCCTCGAGGAGGTGCTCTCCACCAGGCTCTCCGGCTGCTTGGAGGAGGACAGGTCGTTGGCGAAGGCAATCGCTGCGAGCGGCCGGATCACCGCGACGATCGAGATCTCGGTGACCTTCTCCGGATCGGCGAACGACTCGAACTTCTTGGCTGCGGTCAGGGACTGCCGAGATCCATCTGTTGCGATGACTACGTGCATGACTCACTCTCCCAAGGTGTTGGACGGGTCCGGGTCGCCACGCTCGACTCCGCGGGACCGGTCGCGTCGTCCCCAGAACATCTCTGCGAGGAAGAGCACGAGTCCGACACCCAACAGGGCCGCGCAATAGATCAACGATGACGGGTCGTCATAGACAACGTAGACCAGAAGGACCGCGTTGCCGAGCACTCCGAGCACGAGGAGGACGGTGTTCGCCCGGAAGGTCTCCCCCGTCTCGTCCTGGCCGCGCAGCTTCAGGCAGGCCACGATGACGAGCGCATAGATGAACAGGGTGAACACGACGGTGACGCTGGCCAGCTTCTCCAGATCTGCTGGCGAGAGCAGCAGACCGGAGATGACCACGGCGGCGAAGATCAGCGCCACCCAAGGGCTGCGCCGACTCTCGTGCACCTTGGCGAAGACCCCCGGTACGACGTCCTCGCGGGCCATCCCGTAGAGGATGCGGGACTCGGTGACCACCGCGACCAGGGTGGTGTTCGTGATCGCCACCATCGCGATGATGGCGAACATGATGCCGAGGAACCCGACGTCGACGGGCAGCACCCCGGACTTCACGACCTCGATCAGTGCGACCTTGCCCTCGTCCTGGAGCACCGTCATCGGCAGCACCAGCGCGGCCGTCATCGCGACTGCGACATAGAGGATTCCCGCGGTGACCATGCCGCCGATCAGGGCGCGCGGGAAGTCCTTGGCCGGGTTGACCGTCTCCTCGGCCACGTTGGCCGCGTTCTCGAAGCCGGTCATCGCGAAGAAGGCCAACGCGACTCCCGACACGACACCGAGGATCGCGCTGTCCTGTGTCTCGAACTGGGTGAGCACCCCGAAGTCGGCGTTGCCCTCGACGACCGTCCACACGCCGATCACCAGGATGATCAGCAGGCCAGCGAGCTCGACGAACGTCATCACCATGTTGGCGACCACCGACTCGGTGATGCCGATGAAGTTCACGACAGTCAGCGCCACCACGAACAACAAGGTGATCAGCAGCGCCGGCGGCAGGTCCCAGACCTCGTTGAAGTATTTCGCGAAGCCGAGCGAGAGCGATCCGGCCGCGGCAAAGCTCGCCGAGAGCATGCACACCGTGATCAGGAAGCTGAGGGGCCGGTTCTTGAAGGCCTTGTTCACGTAGAGCGCCGCGCCGGCCGCTTGCGGATACTTCGTCACCAGCTCGGCATAGGCCAGGCCCGTGATGGTGGCAACGGTGACTCCGACTGCGAACGCGATCCAGAACGCTCCACCGACGGCGATCGCCACTGCGCCGATCAAGACATAGATCCCTGACCCCAGCACGTCCCCGAGGACGTAGAAGTAGAGCAGCCTTCCGGTGATCGAACGCTTCAGCTCGCTGTCGTCCTGGGGGTCGAGCCCCTCGACCGTGCCTGCTTGTCCATCGGCCATGGTGCGTGGCCTCGCTTCCCGAGTGAGTGAGGTGCAGGTGGAACTGCCGTTCGTGGCCGGTCAATCGCACCCTGCGACGGGACGGTTGTCAATCACCTCGTCGGTGGCGCCGTCGCCCACTCGCGCTTGGTCAGGTCACAGGAGGCGGCGGTCCGACGCCCAGCGGGTGAGCTCGTGGCGCGAGGAGAGCTGGAGCTTTCGGAGCACGGAGCTCATGTGGGTCTCCACCGTCTTGACGGAGATGAAGAGCTCCTTGGCGACCTCCTTGTAGGCATAGCCACGGGCGATCAACCGCATCACCTCCCGCTCCCGCTCGGTGAGCCGGTCGAGGTCCTCATCGACCGCGGCGACCTCGATCGACCCGGCGAAGGCATCGAGCACGAAACCGGCCAGGCGCGGGGAGAAGACGGCGTCACCCTCGGCGACGCGCTTGATGGCGTCGACGAGCTCGGAGCCGGTGATCGTCTTGGTGACATAGCCGCGGGCTCCACCGCGGATGGTGCCGATCACGTCCTCGGCCGCGTCGCTGACACTCAGGGCCAGGAACCGCACGTCGGTCGCGCCGAGTTGGCGCATCACCTCGATGCCACCACCCCCGGGCAGGTGCACGTCCAGGAGTACGACGTCGGGCTGGTGCTCGCGGATGGCTGCCACCGCCGTGGGTACGTCCTCGGCATCCGCGACGATGTCGAGCACGCCCGGAGCAGCCGCGCCCTGCAGCTCGGCACGCACCCCGGCGCGGAACATGGCGTGGTCATCCACGATGACGACTCGGGTCACGATCTCTCCTCTTGCAACGGCATCTTCAACACCACTTCGGTGCCGACTCCCGCCGTGCTCCTGATCTCGGCGTGTCCGCCGTGGCGCTCCATCCGCGCCACGATGCTGCCACGGACACCGTGTCGGTCCTCGGCCACGGTGGTCGGGTCGAACCCAACCCCGCGGTCCTTGACGAAGATCTCGACCGCCGACGGTGAGACCTCGGCGTAGACGTCGACCCTCGGGGCACCGGCATGTTTGGCTGCGTTTACCAGTGCCTCCCGGGTGGCGTGCACGATCGGGGCGACCACCTCGGTGACCGGGACGTCGCCGACGGTGACGGTCTCCACGTCCACTCCCCATGCGTCCTCGATCTCGGCGCTCAGCTCACGCAGCGCGGCGGCGATGGACTCACCGGAGTCGGTCGGCGTGGTGAACAGCCAGGCACGCAGGTCACGTTCCTGGGAGCGGGCCAGGCGCGCGACGACGGCGGGGTCGTGGGAGTTCTTCTGGATCAGGGCAAGTGTCTGGAGCACGGAGTCGTGCAGGTGCGCCGCGACGTCGGCGCGCTCCTGACTGCGGACCCGCTCGGCGCGCTCGTCGACCAGGTCGGCGGCGAGCCGGAAGATCCAGGGGCCGAGCGTGATCCCGATGCCGATCACACCGAGCAGCCCCGCGATGACCACCTCTCGGGCGATCCCGACTCCCCCGCTGGTCAACGCGAAGGTCCCGAGCGCCCCGAGGATCAGGGCGCCACCGGCGAACACGCGGGTGTACGACGCCCAGCCGCCGGCTCCGAAGAGCGCACGGAGGGGGTTGATCCGCTCCGAGGAGTCCAGCCACCGCTCGCGTTGCGCCTCGTCGGCCTGGCGCCAGATCAGCGCCACCCCCACGATGCCGATGACCAGTGGCCAGAAGAGCGCACCCCGGCCGAAGGCCGTCTCGAACATGAGCACGATGCCGATCCCGAGGACGCCCAGGGCGATCGTCGGCCCGATGTCGGCGAGCGACCGGGACTGCTGGGGTCGCTTTCCGGTGCGGGTGGCCGAGGCAAGTCCCGGGGCCTCGTCGCTGAACCGCTCGTCGGTGGGCAGCACCATCCACAACCCTGCATAGAACGCGATCCCCGAGCCGCCCAGAGCTGCTCCGACCATGAAGCCGATCCGCACCCAGAGCACGGGAACGTCGAGGTGACGGGCCAGTCCGGACGCGACTCCACCGATGTAGGAGTTGGCGGTGTCACGGGTGGCCCGGCGAACCTCATGGGCGCCCGGTGTGGGTGCGGTGCTTGTCATCGTGACACCAATCGTCACACAGTGAGCAGGTGCGAACCATGAGGAACGACCCTGATGCGACCCTGAGCACCGATGGCACGCCCCGGTGGTGAATCAGGGTCTTTCCCGATGGTGCCGGAACGCGTCAGGACGGAGTGTTGAGGCATGACAGAGAACTTCCCTCCCGGCCCGACCGGCCACGAGCAGCCCGGCCCGTCCGGCCACGGCTCGACCGGCACCCAGGCTCCTCCTGCTCCCGACGCCGGCCCCCGGGTCAGCGGCGAGGAGATGCGTGACCTGGCCCGCCTGCGCCGGAGCACCCTTGACAAGCACGTCGCCGGCGTTGCCGGCGGTCTCGGCCGCCATCTCGACATCGACCCGGTCATCATCCGCGTCGCCTTCGTGGTCCTCACCTTCTTCGGCGGGGCCGGCCTGATCCTCTACGTCGCCTGCTGGCTGATGGTCCCCGATGACCGGGAGCAGGTGACGTTTCGCCTCGACCCACGCTCGCGGACGATCGCGCTGGTCGCCGTCGGCGCACTGGCCGCACTTGCCCTGGTCGGCGACGCGTGGGGTGGCGGTGTCGGCTGGTTCCCATGGCCGCTGCTGATCATCGGCCTCATCGCGTGGCTGATCCTCTCCCGCAAGGACCGTGCGGCGACGCCGCCGCCTGCGCCCTACTCCTCACCCTGGCACGGCGCGAGCGCGCAGGGCTCGGTCGGGAGTACGACGTACGCCGCTCGCGGTGCCGTTCAGGACGTCGCCCGCCCGGCCGACAACCGGCCGCTGGCCGGGACCTCCTACTACGACTACCGGCCCCCTCGGAACCCGCGCAAACGTGGCCCGATCCTGTTCTGGTTCACACTCGGCCTGATCGCGCTGGCCCTGGGCACGCTCGGCATCGTCGACCTGGCCGGCGTCGACGTCATCGACTCGGCCTACCCGGCGCTGGCTCTCGGCGTGATCGCCACGATGCTGCTCGTCGGTGCCTTCTATGGCCGCGCCGGCGGCCCGATTTTCCTCGGCCTGGTCGCGGCGCTGGCTCTGACACTGGGCACCGTGGTCGACAGGTGGGAGGGCACCACCATCAACGAGACCCCCACCTCGGCTGCGCAGCTGGAGTCGTCCTATGACGCCGAGGGCGGCGAGATCAGGCTCGACCTGACCCAGATCCGTGACCTGGACGCGTTGGACGGCCGCTATCTCAACATCGACCTCGAGGTCGGAAAGATCGAGGTGATCGTGCCGGAGGAGCTGCACGTCTCTGTTGACGGTCGGGTGGAGATTGGCGAGCTCCGGCTCTTCGACCAAGCCGGCAGCGGCGGCCTCGACCTCAGCCAGACCCGCACCAACCCTGGATCCGCGGAGAGCCCCCACCTGCGCATCAATGCCGAGCTCGAGGTGGGCGAAGTGAAGGTGAGCGCACGATGAGCGACACAGAAGCAGCCATGGGAAGCCGGACGTATTCGGACGCAACTGAGCACGACTCCGGGCGACACCCGGTCA
>DATCYH010000567.1:0-11414 GCA_036570405.1 Nocardioides sp. | reverse complement strand
CTACGGGTACACGGGCCATCCACATGGTGGGTAGCCGGCGTAGCAGCAGTACTGAGGTTGGCCCGACGACTGCGGACCAGCACTGCTCGACGTACGGGTCGGTCAGGTCGAACCCCACGCGCTGGACGCGTGGGTCGGGGTGAGACACCGGGGTGAAGCACAGCGCTTGATCAGGTTCCATGCTCACGTAGGCCTGTGCGCCGAGCTGTAGCGCGCGGCGACGGCCGGCATCGAAGCCGCTCACCGGTCGAACGGGAGGTCGGGCAGGAGCTCTGAGGCCGGACCGGGAGCCCGAAATCCAAAGATCCTGCGCATCGGGAGGTCGCGCGGGAGGTCCGGCGGGACGTAGCCCCCGGAATCTCGTGGTGCTCAACGACACCAGGAGGCTCTCAGTGGCACAGATCCTGCAATCCCTCAACCGGGAGTGGTCGACGATCGCCGACTCTCCAGCCGCCTGCCGAGCGCTCATGCGCTGGTCGGCGGCGCACCCCGTGCTCATGCCGGCTGCCAACCTCGATGAGGTGATCGCCCTCGGCTACCGGCCGGAGGGCCCCGAGATCCGCCGGGCGCTCGCTGCTCTCTCGCCGGGCGAGCTCCTCGCGGCTCGCACCCTGCTCCAGGAGCTGCTCGGAGGCCTGTGCAACCTCGCCCAGCGCATCGGTCGCGACGAGGACGCCGTGGGCGACATCGTCGGTCTCGCCTGGGAGCGGATTCGCACATACCCCTCCCATCGGCCGGGATCCGTGTCAGGAAACGTCATGCTCGACGTGGGCAAGCGCTACCGGCGCCAGCACGACCGGACCGAGCCGCTAGCTGGTGGCGGTAACAGCGCCCAGCTCGAGCCGTCCGCCGAAGACCAGGTCCTCCACGTTGCCTTCTTCGAAGACCTTGCCGCCGCGAGCGCAGAGAACGGGGTCTCAGGACAGGTGCTCGACACCATCCTCCGCAGCCGGGTCCGGGGCGAGTCCATGGCGGAGCTGGCCGCCGAGCAGCAGGTGCCGATCAAGGTGCTGTGGCATCGGCGTTGGCGAGCCGAGGCCCGGCTCCGGGATCTCCCGCTCGCGAGCTGAGCACGGTCCCCCATGGATGCTTCGACCTCTCGCGGCATTGCTCGCCGAGCACGCGCCCGGCGGTTTCGCTACCGTCATGGCTGGCATCGGCTCCTGGGTGCCCGGTCTCGTCCGTCTGACCGTCACGGGACGGACCTCCTCTCCCTGAGACGCGGCGCGGGGCACCTGCCCACGCGAAGGCTCGGGAGCCCCGCGGCGGACGCGCTGTCGGTGAAGGGAGGGGGTCGTCCCGAACGAGGAGGCAAGGCCATGGCCACGTCCGATCGGATGGCTCGTGCAGACAGCTCGCGGCGCGCCCGCGCACGAATCCTGGTGCTCGCAATGGGGCTATCGGTTGCCGCCCTCGGCTGCTCAGACGATGACTCGGCAACGCCTCGGACCACCACCACCACGGACGACGACGCCTCAACCGCCTCGACCACGAGCTCGAGCTCGACGACGTCCACATCTGAGACGACTGGCACGACATCCTCCGCGCCACCCACGGACCAGTCAGTGGAGGACGAGATCACCGCCCGCTATCTCGGGTTCTGGCACGCCCGTCTCGCGGCCAACAGCGGAACTCCCAACCCCGACAATCCAGCTCTACGGGACTTCGCTACCGGCGAGCAGCTCGAGACCGTGATCTCCGAGACGATGCGGCGCAGAGAGGGTGGCCTCGCGCTTCGAGCGGCAGACCCATCGCGCGCCGAGCACTCCGCAGTCGTCGTATCCGTCAGCGCCGACCGCGCTGAGCTCCAGGACTGCTTTGTGAACGACGGCATGGTCTACCGGGTAGCCACGGGTGAGGTCGTCGACAGTTCCGTCGTCACGCGGAGCGTCTCCGCGCAGATGGTGCTGGAGGAAGGGGCTTGGAAGCTCGAGCGGGCGACGGTGATCCAGGAGTGGGAGGGAGTCGCGGGATGCGCGCTCGCCGACTGATGGCTCCCTTCGCTGTTGCAGCACTGCTGAGCGCCACGGCCGACTCCGCGTGGGCGGACGACGGTGTTGGAGCGTTCGTCGATTCGGACGGTGACCCGACGGCAACGGCCGGCGACGTCGAACCGGTCGTCGCAGGTAGTTCCGGGGGGAGTGGCCGCGACGACGGGTGCCGATGGCTCGTTGTCGTCGAGAACGACTTCGAGTGGGAGCTGTACGACCGGGATGGAAACCGTCGCTTCTCGGAAACCGGGCGCTGGCTCGCTCTCCACTGTCCGATGGGGGAGCAAGGGTCTGTCGGCGGAATCCCCGTGATGCCGGAGGGTGAGGAGGTCGACCTGGAGGCGCTGACCATGGAAGCCCTCTCCAGCGTCTCCATCGATGGTCCGCCGATCGAAACGAGTCCGTCGGCGGATCGGCAGCTCTACACGCAGGTTCCGACCTGGTTGTGGTTGGAGCCCGGCTGGTGGGAGCCCTACGAAGCGACTGCCCGGGCTGGTCGCGTGTGGTCAACCGTGCGAGCCACTCCCGTGTCAACGACGTGGGACCTTGGCGATGGCAGCACCGTCCCATGCAGTGGACCGGGAACGGTGTGGCGCTCCGGCATGTCCGAGAGCTCTTCCGAATGTACCCACACCTACCGGAGCTCGTCTGCTTCGCGCTCCGGCGGCAAGTTCGACCTGGAGGCGACGGTCACCTTCGAGGTGTCCTGGACGTCGAACGCCGGCGCCGGCGGTTCGTTGCCATCGATCACCAGGAGCTCGTCGGTCGAGGTAGCTGTCGGAGAGATCCAAGCGATCGGCACGCGAGGTGACACGTAGCGATGGCGTCCACCCGAGCACCGGGCCGCACAGCCCCACCGTCATCCAACGGCCAGACGTCGCGGCCATCCATCGACGTTCGTCCTCCTGGCCGACGGATACGCGTCCCCGAGCTCGCCGTAGGCGTTCTCGTCATGGCGGTGTTCGCCCTTGCAGCTGTGCTCTGGCACCTCAGTGCGATCGAGAAGGTTCCGGCGCTGGCCGCTGCCTCGCACATCGACCGTGGCGAGGTCATCGACTCTGCGCACGTCCGGGTGGTGTACGTGTCGAACGACGATCCCGTAGCTCGGCTCGACAGCTCCCAGTTCGATCAGGTCATCGGCCGTGTCGCTCTCGTCGACCTGGCCGAGGACACCTTGCTCACGCCGTCGGTGCTCGCCGATGCGGCATCGCTCGACGTGGGTGATGGAGTGGTCGGCCTGTCGCTCGATCCCGGCGGGTACCCCGCTCGCGGCCTCGCCCCGGGAGACCGGGTCACTGTGGTGCGCACCGCCGATGTGGCCGACACCGACGCTGAGTCGAGCGTGATCGCACGCAATGCCACGGTGTTCGACGTCGAGGAGCTGGCGAGCGATCGGCTGCTGGTATCGATCCTCGCCACCGAAGGCGATGCCGAGGCCGTGGCTGCGTCGGCTGGTGGCGGGAGCTTGCGGCTCGTGTTGGTGGCGCCATGAGGATCTTGACGCTGGCATCTGTGCGCGGCGCTCCGGGCGTGACGACCACCTCGTTGCTACTGGCGTCAGCGTTCGGCGACGCCGTGGTGGTAGAGGCTGACCTCGACGGTGGGGTGCTGGCTGCTCGTTACGGGCTCGGCCGCGAGCCGGGCCTGACGACCTTCGCTGTATCTAGACCGCAAGATCGAGAAGGGTGGCGTGCCCACGCGCAGGACGCTGGCGGCGTCCCGGTCCTGGTCGGGCCCGATGCCCCAGGCGCGAGCGAGTCGCTTTGGCGAACTGCGGGCGAACGGATCGCCCACAACCTCATCTCAGCGGAGGGCATCGCCGTCGTTGACGCCGGTCGCCTCGGTTCGCCGATACCGATCGTGACTGCCTCGGATGTGCTCGCCGTGCTGGTCTGTCCCGTCGCTGAGCAGCTCGTGGCCCTCACGCACATCCTCCCCACCCTCGAACACGCGCTCCGCGGTCAGGTGGCGGTGGTGCTCACGGGCGATGGTCCCTATAGCGCTGCCGACGTCGAACGGTTCCTTGGCATGGCGGTGCTCGCCTCGCTCCCCGACGACCGAGACACCGCGCGAGCGCTGCGCGACGGCGGTGCATCGAAGTCACGTCTCGCGCGCTCGCGGCTCGCTCGAGCAGTCACCGCCCTCGCCGCCGACGTGGACACCTTGCTCACCGGAGCAGCGGAGGCAGCGGCGTCGTGAGCCAAACCCTCACCGATGCCGCCCTCTGGGACAGCGACGGCCTCGATGCGGGTCTCGTCACCGGACTGCACCGCAGCGTCGGCGAAGCACTCACCGCGGCGCACGTCGTACACGAGGAAGCGGGCCGGGGCCGCCTGTCACCGAGCGACGAACGGGCGCTGGCTCGCAAGCTGATAGGCGACGAGCTGCGACACCTCGCCGCGAGCGCGTACGGCGACGGTCGGTCGCCCCTCGACGAGGCAACCGAAGCGAAGGTCACCGCCGCGGTGCTCGACCGCATCCACGGCCTCGCCCGGCTTCAGCCGCTGCTCGACGACCCGCAAGTGCGGGACATCCACATCTCCGGCGCCCGGCGCGTGTGGCTCAACATGCGCGACGGGACCAAAGTCCGTGGGCCAGCCGTCGCGGACTCCGACGACGACCTGGTCGATCTCATCGCCACCGCAGCGCGCCGCCTCGGCCGAAGCGAACGCCGCTGGGACCACGCTCATCCCGAGCTGAACCTCCAGCTACCCAACGGCGATCGACTGCACGCGCTCATGGCGGTGTCTGGTCGACCCACGATCACGATCCGTCGCCATGACTTCGACATCCACCGCGTCGCTCAGCTCATCGACCGAGGCGTCTGCGACGAGCTCCTCGCCAGCTTCCTCTCGGCAGCGGTGCGAGCAAGGGCGAACATCATCGTGGCGGGCGGCACAGGGACCGGGAAGACGACCACCCTGCGGTGCCTCATCAACGAGATCCCCTCCGATGAGCGGCTCATCACCGTCGAGGACTCGCTGGAGATCGGCATCGAACGCTTCGAGGAGCTTCACCCCGACCACGAGACGCTCGAAGCCCGTGAAGCCAACACCGAAGGAGCCGGATCCTTCACGCTGGCCGACCTCGTTCGCTCCGCGCTGCGCATGGACCCACAACGGGTGATCGTCGGTGAGGTCCGCGGAGCCGAAGTCCTACCGATGCTTCTGGCCATGTCGCAAGGCAACGACGGATCGATGTGCTCCATCCACGCCGACTCGTCCAAGGGAGTCTTCGGGCGACTCGCCATGTACGCCGCCATGACACCGGAACGGCTCATCCCCGATGTCACGAACCTCCTGGTAGCCAACGCGCTCGATCTGATCGTCCACCTCGGCTGGGTATCGGGTGTGCGGCGGGTCACCAGCGTCCGCCAGGTCACCGGCGCGGTTGAGGGCGGCCAGGTCGTGTCCAACGAGCTCTGGCGGCCCGATCCCGCCGGCGCAGGAGTACCCGCCGCCCCACCGACTCCCGAGCTCGCCGCACAGCTCGAGGGCCACGGATTCGACGCCACAGCCCATGCCGCAGCACAGGGATGGTGGCGATGAGCGCAATGGTCATCGCCTTACTCGCCGTCGGCGCCGCCCTGGGCATGCTCCTGATCATCGCTGGGCTCACCGGCCGACGGCTCCTGCACACGCCTTCCACCTACACCCGACGTGTCGTTGCCAGCTCCGTCCTGCCCCGAGCAGCGATCGCTGTCGCGGCGGGGTTGGTGGCCCTCATCGCCACTGGATGGCTCGTCGGCGGGATCATGGCCACCGTCGCCGCTCTCGTGCTGCCGGGAATCCTCGGAGGCAAGGCCTCCCGGCAACGAGCGATCGACCGTACCGAGGCCATCGCGTCATGGACCGAGATGATCCGCGACTCGATCGTCGCCGCGTCCGGCCTCGAGGAGGCCATCGTCGCCACCGCTTCTGTCGCTCCGGCGCCGATAGGGGCGGAGGTGCGAACGATGGTCCGGCGCCTCGACCACCAACGGCTGCCGGATGCGCTCGTCGCGTTCGGCGAGGAGCTCGACCACCCGTCGGGCGACCTTGTCGTGGCCGCGCTCGTGATCGCTTCGCGAATGGAAGCGTCCGACCTCTCTGGCCTCCTCTCCCGGCTGGCCGACGCAACCCGTGGCGAAGCTCGGATGCGCATCCGGGTCGAGGTCGGACGCACACGGGTCCGAACGGCCACCAAGGTCATCGTCGGCGTCGTCGTCGCAGCCGTGATGTTCCTGGCCATCGTGAACCGCAGCTACCTCATGGTCTACGACAGCTTCGGCGGCCAGATGATGCTCGCGGTCGTCGCCGGCATCTTCGCCCTCGGCGGCTGGCTGCTCACGCGTATGTCCGACATCGATCTGCCCGAGCGCTTCACCGCCCGCGCAGGTGGTCCCACCCACGCGGGAGCCGGGTCATGAGCACTCTCGTGATGGTCCTCCTAGGTGCCGGGGTAGGGGTCGGCGTACTGCTCACCTGGCGCGCCATCGCACCCAGGCCGCGCACGCTCGATTCGGTGCTCGCCGGGCTCGCTCGCCCCGGCGTCGCCATCACCGACAGCAGGCCAGCAGGAAGCATGGGTTTCGATCGGATCGGCTCCGCTTCCCGGCGAGTCATCGAGGCCCTCGGCTACGACGCCGAGCGGCATCACCGGGCGCTCGAGCTGGTCGGGCGCACGCCTGAACGCCACGCCTTCGACAAGCTGCTCGGTGGCGTCGCCGGTTTGCTGGTGCCCAACCTTGCTGCCGCCGCGCTCGTGATCACCGGCGTGATGGTCCCGCTAGGTCTCGTCGCCATGTTCTCCCTGGCGACAAGCGCTGCCGGGTTCCTCCTCCCAGACCTCGTGCTCCGAGACGAGGCCGAGAAGCGACGACGAGCGTTCCGCCACACGCTCTCCTCCTACCTCGACCTGGTCAACGTCCTGCTAGCAGGAGGCGCGGGCATCGAGACAGCGCTGCACGCGGCCGCCGATGCCGGCGACGGCTGGGGCTACCAGACCATCCGGGCGGAGCTGCGGCGTGCCCGACTCACCGGCCAGTCGCCATGGGACACCTTCGCCCAGCTCGCCGACCGGCTCGACATCAACGAGCTCGCAGAGCTGGCCGCCAGCGTCTCGCTCGCCGGCTCCCACGGGGCCCGCATCCGCGCTTCGCTCGCCGCCAAGGCCGACACCCTCCGCGGTCACCAGATCGCCGAGACCGAGTCCGCCGCAGAAGCCGCCACCGAACGCATGACCATCCCGGTCGCCGTCCTGCTGTTCGGGTTCTTGGTTTTCATCGCGTACCCCGCTGTCGTTCAGATCACGTCAGTGGGCGGACCTCAGCCCTGAACGGGAGCCACCACCACCAAGGAGCCCACGATGTCCACCCCCGACCCCCGGATGCTCTTCGACTACTGCTGCGCGCGCCTCGGCATAGATCCCGGTGACGAACGTGGCATGACCACCACCGAAGTTGCCGTCATCACCTTCCTGCTCGTCGGCGCCGCGATCGTCGTGCTCGGCATCATCTATGCCGCTGCGAAGGGCAATGCCGACAACATCCCCACCCCCGAGCAGCCAGGCGGCTGAGCTATGGGCCGGCGGTTCCGTGGCGCGCAAGGGATGACGACCATCCAGGTCGCCATCCTGTTCCCGGCGGTCCTGTTCTGGATCATGCTCATCGTCCAATACGGGCTCTGGTGGCACGCCAAGCAGGTCGCGAACGCAGCTGCGGCTGAAGCTGTCGATGCCGCTCAGATCTCCACCGGCACCGCCCGCGACGGCGAGGACGCAGCAGCGTCCTACGTCGCCCAGTCCGGGAACCTCGACAACCTCACGATCACCGTGACCCGCGAACCCACTGCCGTCACCGCGGAGATCTACGGTGACGCACCTCGCCTCGTCCCCGGCTTCGAGTGGTCCGTGAGCGCCCGGAGTGCTGCCCCCGTCGAACGGTTCGTCCCCGAGCCAGAACGATGACGCGCTCTCTCCGCGTCCATGGCGAACGAGGATCGATTGCCGTCGAAGTGGCGGTCATCGCACCAGCGCTGGTGTTCCTGATGCTCCTCGTCGTCTACGCAGGGAAGGTCTCCGAAGCCGACGGCAACGTCGAGCGGGCGGCATCCGACGCTGCCCGCGCCGCGTCCCTCCGCCAACACCCCGGAGACGCCGCTGCCGACGCGCAGACCACAGCCGCAGCGAACCTCGCTGCTGCTGGCGTGCCGTGCCTTTCGCTGATCACCGATGTAGACACCGACAACTTCGGCCCTGGGGGGACCGTCACCGTCAACGTCCGCTGCGAAGCCTCCATGGCCGACGTCACCCTTCTCGGCGTCCCCGGGCGGCGCACCTTCAGCGCCACCGCTGTTGAGATCATCGACAACTACCGGAGCTCGGGCTCATGAACGTCCGCGACGAGCGCGGCAGCATCACCGCGTTCGTAGCGGTCGTCGCCACCGCGCTGGTGATGGTCGCAGGCATGGCCTACGACGGCGGCCAGGTCATCGCAGCGCACAGCGCCGCCCGCAATCACGCCGAACGAGCGGCCCGCGCCGGCGCCCAGCAGATCGATCTCGACCACCTGCGCGCAACCAACGAACCTCACCTCGACCCCGCCGCTGCCGAGGTCGCAGCAGTGCAGTACCTCGCGCGAGCCGGAGCCACGGGCACCGCCACGGTCTCGGGCGCGTCCGTCACCGTCACGGTGACGCGCACACAGCCGATGCTGATCCTCCCCGGCGCCGACCGCACGATCACGGTTCGGGAGACAGCGACCGCCGTCGACGAGGTGCAGCCATGACGGAGCCTCGTCTCGCCGTGATCTTCCGGAGCGCTGTCTCGCTGGTCGGAGCCCTAGCGCTCGTCGTCGGGGTCCCGCTCCTCCTCGCCACCGGCGTCGGCTGGCCGCTCCCAAGCGCCATCCCGAGATTCGATGCCATCGAGCAGGCCGCTCGGTCGGGCGTCAGCGACGAAGTCGTCGTCAACACCCTCGCGGTCATCGCCTGGATCGCATGGGCACAGCTCGCGCTCGCGCTCATCGTCGAGGCGATCGCTGTTGCCCGAGGCCGTCAAGCGGTCCGCCTTCCTGTCTTCCCAGGGTTCCAGGCGAGCGCGTCGCACCTCGTGGCCGGAATCCTGGTGATCAGCTCGATGATGCAACCCGCCCGCGTGCACGCAGGCCCACCATCCATCCCCGTCTCCACCGAAGCAACCGCTGACTCTGGCACCCCGACCAGCCGCCCGATCGTTCCTGGCCCAGACGCCAACGAGCGACCGATCGCTCGCGGCTTGGAGCCCGCGGCACCAGTACCGGCTGTCGAGCACCCGACCGTCACCGTCCAGCGCCACGACAGCTACTGGGCCATTGCCGAACGAACCCTCGGCGACGGCCTCCGCTGGCGTGAGATCCTCGACCTCAACGTCGGCCGCACACTGCCCGACGGGAGCACCATCGCCGCCGGGGACGACACCCTGCACGCCGGCTGGATCCTCGTGCTCCCGGTCGACGCCGATGCCGAGATCGATGGAGTCGCCGGACCGAGCACCACAGTGGAGGCCGCCGACCCGTCGATCGTCGTGGTCGAGGAGGGTGACAACCTCTGGACGATCTCAGAGGACCGACTCGCGGTCGACCTCAGACGAACGCCGGCCGATCCGGAGACAGCGCCCTACTGGCGAGAGGTCATCGACGCGAACGCAGATCGCTTCGTGCATCCCGGCAATCCCAACATCGTTCATCCCGGGCAGGTTCTGCTCCTGCCGTCGACCGGCCACGAGCTGCAGCCACCGCCCACGAAATCCGAACAGGCATCGCCGAATGATGATCGGGTCGAGGTTCCTGAGCAGTCGATTCCGCCAACTCGGGATGAACCGCCTAATACCTCGACGACCACGATCAGGGTCGCGCCGCCAGCTGAGTCGCAGTCTCCAAGTCCAGTCACCGGACGCGATGGGGGCCACGCGGACGACGGGTCGGGCATGCCCGCGGCCGTGGCGATCGGCGGGCTGTCGAGCGTCGGCCTCGCTGTCGGCCTGAAGCGTCTCATCGACAGGCGCCGTCGGCGCTTCGCCCATGAGCACCTCGGCCAGCTGCCAGGGCGCACGCCACCCGACCAACGCGAGCTCCACCGGACAGTCGTCGCGCAAGCCGACGAGGAACGCATCGACGACCTCCAAGGAGCGCTCGGTCGACTCGCAGCGTCCCTAGCCGCGATGTCGTCTCCCAGACGGCCGCGAATGATCCGTCACTCGATCGACAGCCTCGAAGTCCTACTCGACCAACCCGACACGAACCCGCCCGACGGATGGAGCACCACCGACGACGGCACCGTCTGGACCATGGTGGAGGTACCAGAAGCGGACGAGGCCTACGACGGGCCCCTGAACTCAGCGCCGCTCATGGTCACCATCGGCCATCCTGAGGACGACGCCGAGCTCTACCTCGACCTGGAAGTCGATGGCCTCCTCGCCCTCACTGGCGACCTGGAGGTCGCGATGAACCTGGCGCGTTCCGTCGTCACCGAGCTGACGCTCAGCCCGCTCGCCGAGACGCTGCGGGTCATCGCGATCGGTGATGTGGCCGATCCTGGAGCGGAGGTGCTGGAGCACCTGACCGTGGCGGACTCGTGGGAGAGCGTCACCGACGATGTCTGGTCGTGGGCTGTGCAGTCCCATGACGTGCTTGCAGAGAACGGCTGGGCCAACGCTTTCGTCGCTCGTGGCTCCGAGCCCGACCACGATGGGCTCGTTCCCGTCGCCGTCGTAGCGGACCGGCCACCCCCGGAAGCGCTCAGAGCAGCACTTCGGGAGGCGCTGCCATCCGCCATCTCGGTGGTCGTCGTCGGCTCGTTCGATGGTGCGACAGCCACCATCCGTTGCGAGCCCGATGCACTCAACTTCGACACGGTGGACCTCGCCTGCTCGCCGCAGGAGCTCGAGGCCGACGAGCTAGCGGCAATGGCCCGCCTGCTCGTAGCGACCGACAGCCCGGACGAGCAGCAGCTCATGGATGAGCTACGAGCGGAGTACAGGGTCACTGCATCCCCGAACGGGTCCTGTGCTACTTCCAACAGAAGCGTCCCCGAAGGCGTGGACGACCCGGTGTCGAAGATCGATGAGCCACCGGCGTATGAGGTTCTCGTCCGGTTGCTGGGCAACATCACCGTCGAGGGCGGCAAGGTGCTCAAGCCGAAGGCGACGTCGGTGGTCGCCTACCTCGCGTTGCACCGCTCGGTGTCCACCGACCGCCTCGAGGAGGCGTGCTGGTTCGGCTCCGACGGCACCTCCCACCGCAAGCGGCTTCGCGACACGATGACGGAGAGTCGTGATGCACTGGGCTCCCAGCACTTCCCGGCGAACCGCGGCGGCACCTACGTCGCGGGCTCGCTCGTCGGTACCGATGTCGGCTTGTTCGACTGGCACGTACAGCGCGCCGCGGACCTTGAACCGGCCGTGGCC
>DATCYH010000566.1:0-2544 GCA_036570405.1 Nocardioides sp. | reverse complement strand
GAGAAGACCGAGTCGGCGACGACGACCGCGGCCCGCAACGCAGCGCACCTGGCTCGGCTGCTGCGCGACTCGCCCTACCCGGGCGAATGACGAGCGCTCGCAGACAGCACCTGGTTTCGGTGCCTGTGGACAGGGGGAGGGTCTGACGGTGGAGGCTCACGTCTTGCTGCACGTCGACGGGCGTTCCGTCGAGCTGGACCTGGATCCTCGAACGTCCTTGCTGGACGCGCTCCGGGAGCGGCTTGGGAACCCCAGCCCGAAGAAGGGCTGCGATCACGGACAGTGCGGCGCCTGCACGGTGTTGCTCGACGGGCGTCGAGCGCTCAGCTGCCTCGCCTTGGCGGTCGCCCACGACGGCGCCACGATCACGACGGCTGCCGGGCTTGCGGCCGCCGGCGACGGGGACCTGCACGAGGTGCAGCAGGCGATCGTCGACTGCGACGCGCTCCAGTGCGGCTACTGCACCCCGGGCCAGATCTGCTCGGCGGTCGGCATGCTCGACGAGATCGCGCAGGGATGGCCGAGCGCGGTGACGGCCGATCTAGAGGCCGATCCCGAGCTGACGGATGGAGAGGTCGCCGAGCGGATGAGCGGGAACCTCTGCCGCTGCGGTACCTACGTGAACATCGTGACCGCTGTCCAGCAGGCCAGGGCGCAGGCGTGAAGCCGTTCACCTACACACGAGCCGACGATCCGGCGGACGCCGTTCGACGCGTCACGGGTGAGCCCGCGGCCACGTTCCTCGCCGGTGGTACGAACCTCGTCGATCACCTGCGCCTAGGGGTCGCCCGCCCGGACGTGCTGGTCGACGTCCGCACCCTCACCTCGCAGGACATCACCGATCTGCCCGCCGGAGGACTTCGGGTCGGCGCAGCCGTCACCAACAGCGATCTCGCTGCCGATCCCCGAGTCCGTCGGCAGTGGCCGGCGCTCGCGATGGCACTGCTGTCCGGGGCCAGCGGGCAGGTGCGGAACGTGGCGACGACGGGCGGCAACCCGCTGCAGCGGACGCGGTGCGTCTACTTCCAGGACGTCACGACTCCCTGCAACAAGCGGACGCCGGGGGAGGGCTGCTCCGCCGTCGGCGGCTACACCCGGTACCACGCGATCCTGGGCCTGCCGGTCGGTCCGTCGGCCGGGTCGGCGCCGTCGACCTGCATCGCCACCCACCCATCCGACATGGCGGTCGCCCTGGCGGCGCTCGACGCCCGGGTCCACGTGCTGGGCGCGGACGGTGCTCGCGAGGTGCCGTTCGTAGACCTGCATCGGCTGCCCGGCGACGACCCCTCACGCGACACCATGCTCGAGCACGGCGATCTCATCACGGCCATCGATCTACCCGCGCTGCCCGCGGGGGCCCGCTCGACGTATCGCAAGGTCCGTGACCGGGCCTCCTATGCGTTCGGGCTGGTGACGGTCGCCGCGGTGCTCACCGTGGAGGACGGTCAGGTCGCCGATGTGCGGCTCGCGCTCGGTGGTGTGGCCCACAAGCCCTGGCGCGCCGACATCGCAGAGCAAACCCTCCATGGCCAGCCGGCGACCGAGGCTTCGTTCCGCGCAGCGATCGACGCCGAGCTGGCATCGGCACAGCCTCAGCCCGGCCTCGACGGCGGCAACGAGTTCAAGATCCTGCTGCTGGCACGCACGGCGATGTCGGTGCTGCGCGACCTCGCGGGGCCGGCCCAGTGAGCGGGGCACTTGAACCGAAGGCCATGGGCCGTGACGTGGTCCGGCGCGATGCCGAGCTGAAGGTCCGCGGCACCGCCACCTACGCGTTCGAGGCCCCGGGCGAGCGCCCGGCCTACGCCCACCTCGTCCAGGCGAGCATCCCGCGCGGACGGGTCACGCACATGGACGCCGCGGCAGCCCAGGCTCATGACGGCGTCCTGCGGGTGCTGACGGTGTTCAACGGCGAGAAGCTCGCCTCCACCGAGAACCCGGAGCTGGCGATCCTCCAGGACGATGCTGTCGCGTTCCGAGGTCAGATCATCGGGGTGGTCATCGCAGAGAGCTCCGAGGCGGCCAGGGAAGCGGCCGGCCTCGTCCGGGTCGGGTACCACGAGCAGCCGTCCGACTCGATCCTGTCAGCGGAGCGCGACGACCTCTATGCCCCGGAGGATGACGACTCGTTCGACGCCGACACCTCCGATGGAAGCGTTGCAGCGGCTCTGGCCGGCGCGGAGGTGACGGTGGAGGAGACGTACTCCACCGCGATGAACCACAACAACCCGCTCGAGCCCCACGCCACGAGCGCCTGCTGGCAGCCCGAGGATGACGTGCCGCTGGTCGTGTGGGACTCCACGCAGGGCGTGCACCCCACCCGTGCCGCGCTGTGCGAGACGTTCGGCTTGGAGCAGGACCAGGTGCAGGTCGTGTGCCCCTACGTTGGGGGCGGCTTCGGATCGAAGGGCGAGCCGCACGCTCACGTGGTCGCCACGGTCATGGCGGCCCGGGCGGTGCCCGGCCGACCGGTGAAGTTGGCGGTGACCCGACAGCAGATGTTCTTCCTCACCGGATACCGCACGCCGACGATCCAGCGCATGC
>DATCYH010000565.1:0-3446 GCA_036570405.1 Nocardioides sp. | reverse complement strand
CCGGTGGCCGTCCGGTCGCCGATGCCGCGGCCAGGGTCGACGCCGCCACCGCCTGGGGCGTCGAGAGCCTCCCCGAGGCACCCGGCCGCGACGGCAACGCGATCATCTCCGCCGCGGCGGCCGGTGAGCTGTCCGGCTTGGTGCTGGGCGGCATCGACCCCGACGACTTCGCCGACCCCGCCGCCGTACGCCAGGCGATCGAACGAGCCGGCTTCGTGGTCAGCCTCGAGCTGCGCGAGACCGAGGTGACCCGGCATGCCGACGTGGTCTTCCCCGTCGCTCCGGTCAGCGACAAGGCCGGCACGTTCGTCACCTGGGAGGGCCGCCCGCGGTCCTTCGAGGCCGTCCTGGCCAACCCCGGCTCGCTGCCCGACCTGCGGGTCCTGGCCGGGATCGCCGAGGAGTCCGGCGTCTCGCTGGGCTTCCGGACCGTGCCCGAGGCCCGTCAGCAGATGGAGGAGATGGGCCCGTGGGACGGCGAGCGGGCACCCGCCGCCACACCCCCCCAGGTCAAGGAACGCCGCCTGGCGCGCAACAAGTTCTGGCTCGCGACCTGGAAGCAGATGCTGGACAACGGCAGCCTTCAGGACGGAGAGTCCGCGCTCGCCCAAACCGCCCGACCATCCGTGATCATCGTGCCGCAGGCGACCTTCGACGTGCTCAAGGGCGCCACCCACGTCACCCTCACCGGTGACCGTGGCCAGGTGACGCTCCCGGTGACCGCCTCGAGCGACCTGCCCGAGGACACCGTCTGGATGCCGGCCAACAACCACCGCAACGGAGTGCTCGCCGACCTGGCCTCGCCGGGCTCGGCGGTCACCCTGCGCGCGGCCAAGGCTGACGAGCTGTCGGCAGAGGAGGAGCAGGCATGATCTCCGCACTCACCACCTTGGCGGCCGAGCCGACCGACAGCCTGTCGGCGTTCGGTCAGGACCCGTGGTGGCTGGTCCTGGTCAAGGCGGTCCTGATCTTCGTCGTCCTGGTGCTGCTCACCCTGTTCAACATCTGGTGGGAGCGCCGGGTCGTGGCGCGGATGCAACACCGCATCGGCCCCAACGTCAACGGTCCCTTCGGCCTGCTGCAGTCGCTGGCCGACGGCGTGAAGTTGGCGCTGAAGGAGGACATCATCCCGAAGGCGGCCGACAAGGCCGTCTACATCATCGCGCCGGTGATCGCCGCGATCCCCGCGTTCCTCACCTTCGCGGTGATCCCGTTCGGGCCCGAGGTGAACATGTTCGGCGAGCGTACGCCGCTGCAGCTCACCGACATGCCCGTCGCGGTGTTGTTCGTGATGGCGATCGCCTCGATCGGGATCTACGGCATCGTGCTCGGCGGCTGGTCGAGCGGGTCGACATACTCCCTGCTCGGTGGACTGCGCTCCAGTGCCCAGATGATCTCCTACGAGGTCGCGATGGGCCTGGCTCTGGTCACCGTCTTCCTCTATGCCGGGTCGCTGTCCACCAGCGAGATCGTCGCCGCGCAGGAGGACCGCTGGTTCGTCTTCGCGCTGGTTCCCTCCTTCGTGATCTACGTGATCGCCATGGTCGGCGAGACCAACCGAGCGCCGTTCGACCTCCCCGAGGCCGAGGGCGAGCTGGTCGGCGGATTCCACACCGAATATTCATCGCTGAAGTTCGCGCTGTTC
Source organism: Nocardioides sp. (assembly GCA_036570405.1). Taxonomy (GTDB): domain Bacteria; phylum Actinomycetota; class Actinomycetes; order Propionibacteriales; family Nocardioidaceae; genus Nocardioides. The sequence goes on along the minus strand of DATCYH010000565.1, from coordinate 1,801 downwards.
TTCCTCGCCGAGTACATCAACATGGCGACCGTTTCCGCGCTGGCCACCACCCTGTTCCTCGGCGGCTGGCGTGCACCGTGGCCGATCTCCCAGGTCTGGGAGGGCTCGAACGAGGGCTACTGGCCGCTGCTGTGGTTCTTCGCCAAGATGTTCGGCTTCATCTTCATGTTCATCTGGCTGCGCGGTTCCCTGCCCCGCCTGCGCTACGACCAGTTCATGGCGTTCGGCTGGAAGGTCCTGATCCCGGTCTCCCTGGTCTGGATCGTCCTGGTCGCGACCGTGCGCGTGATCGACAACGAGGGAGGCCTCGACCGCAACCAACTGATCGTCATCACCGGCATCGTGCTGGCAGTCTTCCTGGTGGTCTCGTTCCTGCCCGAGCGCAAGAAATCGGCCGCTGGGCCCGACGAAGCGGAACTCTCCGCCGAGCGTGCCGAGGTCGACGTACCCTCCGGCGCCTATCCCGTTCCGCCGATGCCCGCACAGGGTGCGGTGCGCGGCGGCGCGGAGCCACTGACTTTTCGTGAGGAGATCTGATGGCTGAGGAGTCACGCGGCATCAAGGAGACCCTGTGGGACCCGGTCGCCGGGTTCGGGGTCACCTTCCGCACCATGTTCAGGAAGGTGGTCACGGAGCAATACCCCTTCGAGAAGCAGCCCACCGCTCCGCGCTTCCACGGCCGGCACCAGCTCAACCGTTGGCCCGACGGCCTGGAGAAGTGCATCGGGTGTGAGCTGTGTGCCTGGGCCTGTCCGGCCGACGCGATCTACGTCGAGGGCGCGGACAATGTCGACGGCCCCCTCGAGGGGGAGGAGTCTGGCCGGTTCTCGCCCGGCGAGCGCTATGGCCGCGTCTATCAGATCAACTACCTGCGCTGCATCCTGTGCGGCCTGTGCATCGAGGCCTGCCCGACCCGTGCGCTGACGATGACGAACGAATACGAGCTGGCCGACGACAACCGGAAGGACCTCATCTATGAGAAGTCCGACCTGCTCGCGCCGCTGCTCCCCGGCATGGTCCAGCCGCCGCACGAGATGCTGATCGGCGAGACCGACGCGGACTACTACCGCGGCGAGTTCAAGGCCCGTACCGAGGCACCCGAGCAGCAGGAGGGCGGCCAGTGACCGCGTTCTGGATCCTGGCGCCGATCATGGTGATCGCCGCCCTCGGCATCCTCTTCGTCCGCAAGGCCGTGCACGCCGCACTACTGCTGGCCGTGGTGATGATCTCGCTGGCCGTGCTCTACGCCGTCCTCGAGGCACCGTTCCTCTTCGCGGTGCAGATCATCGTCTACACCGGCGCGATCCTGATGCTCTTCCTGTTCGTCCTGATGCTGGTCGGCGTCGATGCCTCCGACTCGGTGGTCGAGACGATCCGCGGCCAACGTCTGCTTGCGACCATCTTCGGACTGCTCTTCGGACTGACCCTGGTCATCGGCATCTCCCAGGTCAGCTTCGGCGCCATGGGTGGCCTGGCCGAGGCGAACGCCGCCGGCAACGTCCAGGGCCTGGCCAACCTGCTGTTCAGCAAGTATGTCTTCGCCTTCGAGGCCACCTCTGCGCTGCTGATCACCGCAGCCATCGGCGCGATGGTGCTTGCCCACCGCGAGCGCCTGGTGCCCAAGGAAACCCAGGGACAGGCCGCCGACCGGCGAATGCGCGAGTACGCCGAGACCGGACGCCACCCGGGTCCGCTCCCGGCCCCGGGAGTCTTCGCCAGGCACAACTCCGTGGACACCCCGGCGCTTCTCCCGGACGGCACCACGGCACAGGACTCGATCTCCCGCGTGCTCGCCGCACGG
>DATCYH010000564.1:0-4453 GCA_036570405.1 Nocardioides sp. | reverse complement strand
GACGAGGACACCGTGCGCGACCTGGAGCTGGCCGACCCGATGCTGGCCGAGTCGGGCCTGAGGGCCGCCGGGCGATGGTGGGCAGGCCGACGCGATCCCGACGACCCACTCGTCAGTCCGCTCTTCGGTGAGCTCGCCGGGCTGGCCCCACTCGACGTCTGGATCGGGGACCGGGACATCCTGCGCCCCGCGGTCGACGAGCTGGAGCGACGCGCAACCGTCGATGGCATGAGCCTCGCCGTGCATGAGGTGCCCGCAATGTTCCACGTCTGGATGACCCGCCAGATCCCGGAGGCACGCCGCACCCGCCGGGCACTGACCGCGCTCGTGGCCCAGGCGGCCCGGCGCTGAACAGGAGGGCGGGCCGGGTCGCTCAGCGTGACAGGGAAGCCAGCATGGACTCGAAGTCCGGTGTGTCCTCCGGGTTGTCGATGGTCACCGTGACCGGCCGGATTGCCCGCGTGTCAACGTTGCCCGCGACGAGGGCGGCCAGCTGGGTGCCGGCCTTGTCGACGCGCGAGCTGAGCGTTCCACCGTTGGTGCTGCCGAAGTCCTCACTCGCCGCGAAGACTGCTGTCGGCACGATGACCGCCTTGAGGTAGGCGAACATCGGTCGGAGGGCGTGCTCGGTGACCAGTGAGTGCCTGGCCGTCCCGGCAGTGGCGCCGATCAGCACCGGCGTACCTTCCAGGGCGTCCTTGTCGATGGCGTCGAAGAACATCTTGAACAGGCCGCTGTAGGACGCGGTGAACACCGGGCTGACCGCGATGACGGCGTCCGCGTCGGACACCGTGGCCAGGGCCTTCTCGAGCTCACCGGCGGCGAAGCCGGTGAGCATCTTGTCGGCCAGGTCGTGGGCCAGGGGGCGCAGCTCGATGACGTCGACAGCGACGGACTGCCCACGGGCCTCCAGGGACCGGGCGGCCGCGGCGCTCAACTGGTCGGCGAGGAGCCGGCTGGAGGAGGGCTGGCTGAGCCCGGCGGTGACGACTGCGATGCGGGTCATGCCGTGACCTCCTCGGGTGAGCGGCCGGTGACGTCGTCAACCGGAGCGTGGACAGTGGCGTCGCGGGCACCGCCGGCAGCGACCACCAGCGACTGGTGGGTGGGGGCGGGGGGTACGTCGGCCGGCTTGCGCGCCGCGAACTCCTTGCGGAGCACGGGCACGACCTCCTCACCGAGGATGTCGAGCTGCTCGAGCACCGTCTTGAGCGGCAGGCCGGCGTGGTCCATCAGCCACAGCTGGCGCTGGTAGGACCCGATGTCCTCGCCGAGCTCCAGGGTGCGCTCGATCACCTGCTGGGGCGAACCCACGGTGAGCGGAGTGCCGGCCATGAAGTCCTCGAGCGACGGACCGTGACCATAGACGGGGGCCTTGTCGAAGTAGGGCCGGAACTCGTTGATCGCGTCCTGGCTGTTCCTGCGCATGAAGACCTGACCACCGAGGCCGACGATTGCCTGTTCGGCGGTGCCGTGGCCGTAGTGCTCGAAACGCTGGCGGTAGTAGCGGATCATCTTCGCGGCGTGCGAGTGCGGCCAGAAGATGTGGTTGTGGAAGAAGCCGTCCCCGTAGAAAGCCGCCTGCTCGGCGATCTCTGGGGAACGGATCGAGCCGTGCCACACGAACGGGGCGACACCGTCGAGCGGACGCGGAGTCGAGGTGAACTGCTGGAGCGGGGTGCGGAACTTGCCCTTCCAGTCGACGACCTCTTCGTGCCACAGCTTGTGCAGCAGCGCGTAGTTCTCGATCGCCAGCGGAATGCCCTCGCGGATGTCCTTGCCGAACCAAGGGTAGACCGGTCCGGTGTTGCCGCGACCCATCATCAGGTCGACGCGGCCTTCGGCGAGGTGCTGCAGGTAGGCGTAGTCCTCGGCAATGCGGACCGGGTCGTTGGTGGTGATCAGGGTGGTCGAGGTGGAGAGGATGATCTTCTCGGTCTGCGCCGCGATGTGGGACAGCAGCACGGTCGGGTTGGCCGGTGCAGCGAACGGCGGGTTGTGATGCTCTCCGGTCGCGAAGACGTCCAGCCCGACCTCCTCGGCCTTGCGGGCGATGGCCACGGTCGCCTTGATCCGCTCGTGCTCGCTCGGCGTGCGGCCCGTGGTCGGGTCCGTTGTCACGTCGCCGACGGTGAAGATCCCGAACTGCATCTCTGCCTCCTACTTAGTTGAAGATCTAATTACCTTGCTCAACGGGACCCCCAGCGCCGATATTCCCCTGCTGTCGGGTCGATCTCCAGGCGCTGGCGTTTCGACTGGCATGATGCACTTCTGACCACGAAGGCCTGGAGGTTCGGTGCTCTACGTCGCGATCGCCACACGCGCCTTCCGACGCTATTCGACCTACACGCTCGCAACCCTTGCCGGGATCTTCACCAACTGCACGTTCGGCATCATCAGCTGCTTCGTCTTCATCGAGGTCTGGAAGCAGCGTCCCGATGCGGGCGGATATGACGTCACCGACGCGCTCACCTACGTGTGGATCGGCCAGGCCATGCTGATGACCGTCGCCATGTTCGGCGGCGGCTCCCCCGACGATCTGGCGGCACGAATCCGCAGCGGCGACGTGGTCATCGACTTCTATCGCCCCGTCGGTCTGCTCGGCTGGTACCTCTCCGCCGACCTCGGTCGAGCGACGTACCACCTGCTCACCCGCGGCGTCGGTCCAGCCCTGGTCGGCGCTCTCCTCTTCGATCTCCGCTTCCCGTCAGGGCCCTGGGGCTGGGTGGCGTTCCTGGTCGCGGTGGTCCTTGCGGTCCTGGTCAGCTTCGCGCTACGGATGCTGGTGGCGATCACTTCGTTCTGGCTCTTCGACGAGTCCGGTCCCCGCACGGTTCTGGTGGTGATCAACTCCTTCTTCACCGGTCTCACCGTGCCCCTCGTGCTCTTCCCCGGCGCCCTGCGCGAGCTCGCGATGGCGCTGCCGTGGGCCGCGATGCTGCAGATCCCTGCCGACATCTGGCTCGGCCAGCGCACCAGTGCCGAGGTCTGGTCCGGGTTGGGCTTCGGGGCCACTTGGGCCCTCGGCCTGATGGTCGCCTGCCTTGCCATGCTCCGCCTCGCCGAGCGCCGGGTGGTGGTCCAGGGTGGTTGACCGCACGCAACTCGTGGACGGCTGGAGCGGCTATTGGCGAATCTCGGGACTGTGGATCCGCGCCTCGATGACCTATCGGGTGTCCTTCTGGCTGCTCACCGCCAGTGCCTTCGTGATCGGTGCCCTGGACTTCATCGGCATCTGGATCCTGTTCCACACGATCGACTCGATGGGCGGATTCACCCTGCGCGAGGTCGGGTTCCTCTATGGCGCGACCGGTCTGGGTCTCGCGTTCGCCGACATGTTCGTCGGCCGCATCGAACGACTCGGCCAGATGATCCGGATGGGCGATCTCGACACCATGATGGTGCGCCCGGTCCCCCTGCTGGCCCAGGTCTGCTCCAACGAGTTCGCCCTGCGCCGACTCTCGCGCATCCTGCTGTGCCTCCTCGTGCTCGCTTGGGCGTCGGCGTACGTCGAGTGGTCGCCCCTGCGCGTCCTGGTTGCGGTCGGCATGGTCGTCGGTGGAGCGGCCATCTACTGCTCGATCTTCATCGTGCTGGCCTGCATCCAGTTCTGGACCGCGGACGGCGTGGAGTTCGCCAACGCCTTCACCTACGGCGGGAACACCATCACCCAGTATCCGCTCGCCATCTTCCCCGGCGAGGTCGTCAAGGCACTGACCTTCGTGGTCCCGCTGGCCTTCGTGAACTGGTATCCCGCACTCTTCATCCTGCGCCGCGACGATCCGTTCTCGATGCCCGACTGGTTCTCGTTCCTCACCCCGCTCATCGGTGCGCTGATGCTCTGGGTCACGACCCGGGTCTGGCGCTTCGGCGTCCGCCACTATCGATCGACGGGAAGCTGAGCCGATGATCGATCTCATCGAGGTGACCAACCTCGGCCGCACCTTCACGGTGCGCAGGAAGGCTGGACGACTACGGCGTACGACGACCTCCGTCGACGCGGTGCGCGACCTGTCGTTCTCGGTCGCGGCCGGCGAGATGGTGGGCTACATCGGTCCGAACGGCGCCGGAAAGTCGACCACCATCAAGATGCTGACCGGCATCCTGGTCCCCTCCACCGGCCAGGTCCGGGTCGCAGGCCTGGATCCGTCTCGGCGACGCACGGAGCTGGCCCGGCGCATCGGCGTCGTCTTCGGCCAGCGCACCACGTTGTGGTGGGACCTGCCGTTGCGCGACTCCTTCGAGCTGCTGCACAAGATCTATCGCACCGAACCCGCTCGGCACCGCGAGAACCTGGCCGAGTTCCTTGACCTGCTCGACCTCGAGGACCTGCTCGACACCCCCGTCCGGCAGCTCTCCCTGGGTCAGCGGATGCGCGGCGACATCGTGGCCGCGCTGCTGCACGATCCGGAGATCCTCTACCTCGACGAACCGACGATCGGACTCGACGTGG
>DATCYH010000563.1:0-3286 GCA_036570405.1 Nocardioides sp. | reverse complement strand
CTTCGAGGTTGCGATGGAGGCGGTGCAGCTGTTCGGCGGCAACGGCTACATGGCTGAGTACCGGGTCGAGCAGCTGGCCCGTGACGCCAAGTCGCTGATGATCTATGCGGGTTCCAACGAGGTGCAGGTGACGCACGTCGCCAAGGGTTTGCTGCGCCGCTGAGCGTGGCAGAGTGCACCCGTGAGCGAACACGGCAACGAACCTGACGACCAAGCCGGCTGGGGACAGCCCGGCCCGCAGCCGCCCCCGCCCGGCCCCATGCAGGGCCAGCCCGGCCAGGGATACGGAATGCCGGCGCCCGGATATGGCTACGGCTATCCCGGCGCCCCGGACCCGCAGGCGCCGTACGGCCGCCACCCGCAGACCGGCGAGCCCTACGGCGAGAAGAGCAAGCTGCTGGCCGGCCTGCTCCAGCTGATCATCGGCACCCTGGGCATCGGTCGGTTCTACACCGGCCACACCACCATCGCGATCTTCCAGCTCCTCACCTGTGGTGGGTGCGGTGTCTGGGCGCTGATCGACGGGATCATGATCCTGGTCCAGGACGACCAGCGCGACGCGGACGGTCGGCTGCTGCGACCCAACTGAGTCCACACACGCGACAGGGCCCGGATCCATGATGGATCCGGGCCCTGTGCCGTTCGGTACGCCGTGCCCCACCCCAGCTACGGGAATCAGCGCTAGCGGGTTCAGCTCCCGTAGACCGGCTCCGGGTCCGCACCCTGGGCGATCAACGAGTTGACCACGTCCTCGAGCTCGGTCGCCTCCCAGCGCCGACCCGCGTCCCGGCTCGCGCCGTGGCGCCATGCGTCCTCGAGGGTCAATCGGCCCCCGTCGATCTCGAAGATCCGGCCGGTCACGTGGGCGGCCGGCTCGGAGGCGAGCCACGCCACGACAGGTGAGTTGTCCTCGGGCAGTGCCATCTCGCTGGTGTCGAACGCCCCCTCGGTCATCCGGGTCCGGGCCACCGGCGCAATCGCATTGACCGTCACGCCGACGCGCCCGAGCTCGGCCGCGGCCACCAGCGTCATCGTCGCGATGCCGCCCTTGGCGGCCGAGTAGGCCACCTGGCCGATCGATCCCTGCAGTCCGGCACCCGAGGTCGTGTTGATCACGCGACCTGCGCGCTTGCGGTCCGCCTTCGACTCCGCCCGCCAGTACGCCGCTGCGTGGCGCAGTGGGGCGAAGTGTCCCTTCAGGTGCACGCGGATCACGGCGTCCCACTCGTCCTCGGCCGCATTGACCAGCATCCGGTCGCGCACGAAGCCGGCGTTGTTGACGAGGATGTCGAGGGCTCCGAAGGTGTCGATCGCCTGCTGGACCATCGCGCCGGCCTGGTCGAAATCGGCCACATCCGCACCGTTGACGACCGCCTCACCGCCGAGGGCCTCGATCTCGGCCACCACCTGGTGGGCGGGAGAGTCGGACTTCTCGCCGTTGTTGGTGACACCGAAGTCGTTCACCACGATCCTCGCGCCGTGGCGGGCGAGCTCGAGCGCATGGGCGCGGCCGATGCCTCGGCCGGCGCCGGTGACGATGGCAATGCGTCCTTCGAGAAGACGGGTCATGTGTTGCTCCTGTGGTGTGGGGTGGGATCAGGAATGGGTGCTGAGGACGGAGAGGAAGACCGGCGGCTCGCCGCCGCCGTGGCACTCGATCGCGGCGCCGGAGACATAGGAGGCGAGGTCGGAGGCCAGGAAGGCGACGACGTTGCCGATTTCCTGGGGCTTGGCCATCCGGCCCAGCGGGATGGTTGCCTCGATTGCGGCCACCGTCTCGTCACCGCCGTAGTGGTCGTCGGTCTGCGGGGTGCGGCACAGGCCGACGTTGATCGCGTTCACGCGCACCTTCGGGCCCCACTCGATCCCGAGGGACTTGGTCAGCGAGTCCACTCCGGCCTTGGCAGCGCCGTACGCCGCCGTGCCCGGCGAGGGGCGTTGAGCACTGATCGAGGAGATGTTCACGATCGACCCGCCCTGCTCCTGGCCCTGCATCACGGCGTTGGCGGCCTGAGCCACCAGCAGCGGGGCGGTCAGGTTGAGACCGAGGATCTTGTCGTGCAGACGGGGTGAGGCATCTGCTGCGAGCGCGTACGGCGCTCCCCCGGCGTTGTTGACGACGATGTCGAGGCGACCGTGCTCGGCCACGATCGAGTCCACCATGGCGTGGACCGACTCGGGATCGCGCACATCGCACTGGACGTGGCTGGTGCCGTCCAAGGGTGGGTCGAGGGCTGAGCGGGCACACGTGACGACGGTGGCGCCGGCCTCGACGAGGACCTCGGCGATCCCCCGTCCGACGCCCTGTGAGCCGCCGGTCACCAGAGCGACCCGCCCGGTGAGGTCGATCCCGATTGTCATTCCTGCTCCTTCTGGTCGGCGCCGGCCCGGGACATCGGACCAAGCAACTGTTAGGCTACCAAGCAAACATTAGGTTTGTTAGCCCCGCACAGGATTCGGGAGGAGAGAAATGCCGATCACCTCAGAGCTTCGCGACGACCACGTCCGCGTCATCACAATGGATTACCCGCCGGTCAATGCGTTGCCGGTACAGGGTTGGTTCGATGTCGCCACGGCCCTCGACGAGGCCGGCCGCGACATGAACACGCATGCCGTGGTCCTGCGCGCGGAGGGCAAGGGATTCAATGCCGGCGTCGACATCAAGGAGATGCAGAACACCACGGGCTTCGACGCGCTCATCGGTGCCAACAAGGGTTGCTTCGCCGCTTTCAAGGCCGTCTATGAGTGCGCGGTCCCGGTCATCGCAGCGGTCAACAGCTTCTGCGTCGGCGGCGGCGTCGGCCTGGTCGGCAATGCCGACTGTGTCGTCGCCAGCGACGATGCCTTCTTCGGTGTTCCGGAGGTGAACCAGGGTGCCCTCGGCGCCGCGACCCACATGGCCCGCCTGGTTCCGCAGCACCTGATGCGCTCGCTCTACTTCACGGCCCGGACCATCAAGGCCGCCGACCTGGTGCAGCACGGGTCCGTCCTCGAGGTGGTCCCCCGTGACCGTCTCGACGAGGCCGCGCTCGCCGTCGCCGGGGAGATCGCCGCCAAGGACACGCGCGTCATTCGCGCGGCCAAGGAGGCCCTCAACGGGATCGACCCGATCGACGTCAACAAGAGCTACCGCTTCGAGCAGGGCTTCACGATGGAGCTCAATCTCATGGGCGTGTCCGATGAACTGCGCGATGAATTCGCCGGGACCGAGAAAGCAGGGAAGACCAAGTGAGCAGCAAACCGCGCGACAAGCGGACCAGCATCGAGGACGTCGTCGCCACCTTGG
>DATCYH010000562.1:0-1842 GCA_036570405.1 Nocardioides sp. | reverse complement strand
GCGAGCGGGTGGTCCTGGTCACCCGAGCCGGCGGCGACTCCGTCACCGGCGAGCTGCGCAGCGTCGGCCAAGACGTAGCCGTGCTCCGCACCGACGCCCAGCCCCCCGCCACCGTCTACGTCCCCCTAGCCAGCGTCGCCGAGATCACCCTCTGCTAGCCGGGGTTGCGTCAGCAGCCCAGCATCAGGACCTGGGCTGGTGGACCTGCAGGGCGGCGTGGCGAGCGAGCACATCGAAGTCCATGTCCGCGTGCAGCACGGCGACGTCCTCGCGGATCGCGATGGCGCCGATGACGCAGTCGACGAGCTTTCGCACGGTCTCCCCCCTGCGGCGGCAGGTTCGGTAGAGGGCCGCCGCAGACTCGTAGTCGGCGGCACCGGTCGGCAGCACGGTGGCTCGGGCCAGCAGACCGCGGAGCTGGCGAAGGTGGGCGTCGTCTCGCGCTCCGGCAAGGATCTCCATGCGAATGACGTCGCAGATGGCGATGTCATCCGCGAGGAGCCGGTCGACCTCCTCGCACACCGGTGATCCGGTATCTCGAAGGAACTCGATCCAGGCGGAGCTGTCGATCAGGATCACGCAGGCCGACTCGAGCGCATCTCGTCGAGGTCGCCCTCCCAACCTGAGCCCCGCAACGCACGAGCGTCGTCGAGCTCCAGCGCCTCGGCTGCCACCAGTCGGAGCGCGTAGTTGACGGCCTCACGCTTGGTTGCGAGGTGGTAGCGCTGCATCACGACCTCGCAGGCCTGATCATCGATGTCGATGTTGGTGCGGCTCATACACCAACCATACACCCCGTCGTGTTCGCTCACGGCCAGGGCTACGTCGGGTACGACCGCTACGACGACGTGGTCGCGCAGCACGCCGTGTCGCACTGACAGCGCTCAGGTGAATCTCCCCAGAGTTGCTCACTGAAGTTCCCCACCCGTAGGGCTCCACCAAATGGGGTGGGGCTCCCTTGATGCTGACGGTCTCTGACCACCACCAGCAGACCAAGGGAGCCCCGTCTCATGCTCACACGGGAGGAAGATGTGGACGCGCACGCGCTCCATGCGAAGGGCTGGACGATCTCTGCGATCGCGCTGCATCTCGGCCATGACCGCAAGACGGTCAGGTCGTACTTGTTCGGCGGCCGGGTAGCTGGCGAACGTGCCAAGGCCAGCGTCGATCCCTTCGATCGCTTCGTTGCCTATGCCGGTGAGCGGCTCCGCGAGGACCCGCATCTGTGGGCCACGACCCTGTTCGACGAGCTGGCCGATCTCGGTTTCGAGCAGAGCTACCCGACGTTGACCCGCCAGATCCGGGCCCGCGGTCTTCGCCCGCATTGTGAGCCGTGCCGCCCGGCGAAGGGTCGGCCAGTCGCGGTGATCGAGCATCCGCCGGGCGAGGAAACCCAGTGGGACTGGGTCGAGCTCCCCGACCCGCCGCCCTCGTGGGGATGGGGCCGTTCCGCGTCGCTGTTCGTCGGGGCCCTGTCGCATTCGGGCAAGTGGCGGGGTCGCCTGGCGGAGTCGATGGACCAGCCGCACGTGATCGACGCGCTCGACCGCGTCTCGCGCGACCTCGGCGGCCTTACCAGCGTGTGGCGGTTCGATCGGATGGCCACTGTGTGTCACCCCGCTACGGGTCGGGTCACCGCGAGCTTCGCTGGGGTCGCGAAGCACTACGGCGTGCACGTGGCCATCTGCCCGCCTAGGCACGGGAACCGCAAGGGCGTCGTGGAGAAGGCCAACCACACCGCCGCGCAACGGTGGTGGCGGACCGTCCCCGACACCGCCACGATCGAAGACGCCCAGGCGTCACTGGATCGGCTCTGCGCGCAGCGTCTCGACGGCCGCCTGA
>DATCYH010000561.1:0-2860 GCA_036570405.1 Nocardioides sp. | reverse complement strand
GATATGCCGCGCAAGGGACCCGCGCCGATGCGGCCGATCGACATGGACCCGGTCTACGGGTCGCAGCTCGTGAGCCAGCTCGTCTCCAAGGTGCTGCAGGACGGCAAGAAGCAGGTCGCCCAGCGGATCGTCTACGGGGCGCTCGAGGGCTGCCGTGAGAAGTCCGGTACCGACCCCGTCGTCACGCTCAAGCGCGCGATGGACAACGTGAAGCCGGCCATCGAGGTCAAGTCCCGCCGCGTCGGCGGTGCGACGTACCAGGTCCCGATCGAGGTCAAGGGCAACCGTGGCACCACGCTGGCGCTGCGCTGGCTCGTGGGCTACGCCCAGGACCGCCGCGAGAAGACCATGTCCGAGCGGCTGATGAACGAGATCCTCGACGCCTCCAACGGCCTCGGTGCCGCGGTGAAGAAGCGCGAGGACACCCACAAGATGGCCGAGTCCAACAAGGCCTTCGCCCACTACCGCTGGTAGCGGGCCCGACCCCCCAACCCACCGCGGGGGGTGCGCCCCACTGGTGCACCTCCTGAGCGACCGGGCCTGGCCCGGTCGCTCGCATGTAGCGAGAGAACCGAGATGACAAAGCGCACCCACCCGCTCGAACGAGTCCGCAACATCGGCATCATGGCCCACATCGACGCGGGCAAGACGACGACGACCGAGCGGATCCTCTTCTACACGGGCAAGACCTACAAGATCGGTGAGACCCACGAGGGCGCCAGCCAGATGGACTGGATGGCCCAGGAGCAGGAGCGCGGCATCACGATCACGTCGGCCGCGACGACCTGCCAGTGGAAAGACCACAACATCAACATCATCGACACGCCCGGCCACGTCGACTTCACCGTCGAGGTCGAGCGGTCCCTGCGCGTGCTCGACGGTGCTGTCGCGGTGTTCGACGGCGTGGCCGGGGTGGAGCCCCAGACCGAGACGGTCTGGCGCCAGGCCAACAAGTACGACGTGCCGCGCATGTGCTTCGTGAACAAGATGGACCGCCTGGGCGCCGACTTCTACCGAGTGCTCGACACCATCAAGGACCGCCTCGACGCGAACGTCGCCGTGCTTCAGCTGCCGATCGGCGCGGAAGGCAACTACAAGGGCGTCATCGACCTCATCAACATGAAGGCGCTCGTGTGGCTCGACGAGGAGCTCGGCGCGAAGTGGGAGATCAACGACATCCCCGCTGAGATGCAGGAGGAGGCGGCCGACTACCGCCAGCAGCTGATCGACGTCCTGTCGAGCTTCGACGAGGGCATCCTCGAGAAGTACGTCGGCGAGGAGGAGATCACCGCCGACGACCTGCGCCGCGCCATCCGCGTTGGCACGATCTCCAACGAGGTCGTCCCGATCCTCAACGGCACGGCCTTCAAGAACAAGGGCGTCCAGCCCTTGCTCGATGCCATCGTCGACTTCCTGCCGAGCCCCCTCGACCTGCCGCCCACCAAGGGCATGAACCTCAAGGGCGACGAGGAGATCGAGCGCAAGGTCTCCGACAGCGAGCCGTTCTCCGCTCTGGCGTTCAAGATCATGACCGACCCCCACGTCGGCAAGCTCACCTACTTCCGGGTGTACTCCGGGGTTCTGGAGAAGGGCGGCACGGTCGTCAACTCCACCAACCTCAACAAGGAGCGCATCGGCCGCATCCTGCAGATGCACGCCAACGCTCGTGAGGACGTCGACGCCGTGTTCACGGGCGACATCGCCGCCGGGATCGGCTTCAAGAACACCCGCACGGGTGACAGCCTCTCCGCCCCGGGCTCCGAGATCGTGCTCGAGAACCTCGAGTTCCCCGAGCCGGTGATCCACGTCGCCGTCGAGCCGAAGACGAAGGTCGACCAGGACAAGATGGGCAAGGCCCTCTTCGCCCTCTCCGAGGAGGACCCGACGTTCCAGGTCCGCACCGACGAGGACACGGGCCAGACCGTCATCTCCGGCATGGGCGAGCTGCACCTCGAGGTCATCGTCGACCGCATGCTGCGCGAGTTCAAGGTCGACGCCACCGTCGGCAAGCCGCAGGTGGCGTACCGCGAGACCATCACCCAGACGGTCGTCAAGCACACCTACACGCACAAGAAGCAGACGGGTGGCTCCGGTCAGTACGCGGAGGTCACGATCGACCTCGAGCCCACCGGTCCCGGTGGTGGCTACGAGTTCATCGACAAGATCACGGGTGGCCGCGTGCCGAAGGAGTACATCCCGTCGGTCGACGCCGGCATCCAGCAGTCGCTCGACGCCGGTGTGCTCGCGGGCTACCCCACCGTCGACGTTCGAGCAGTGCTCACCGACGGCAAGTACCACGACGTCGACTCCTCGGAGATGGCCTTCAAGATCGCTGGCGCCATGGCCTTCAAGGAGGCCCTCCGCAAGGCGAAGCCCGTGCTGCTCGAGCCGATCATGTCGGTCGAGGTCACCACGCCCGAGGACTACATGGGCGACGTCATCGGCGACCTCAACTCACGTCGCGGCCGGGTCGGGGGCATGGACCAGCGTGGCAGCAGCCAGATCGTCCGCGCCCACGTCCCGCTGTCGGAGATGTTCGGCTACTCGACCGAGCTGCGCTCGCGCACTCAGGGTCGAGCCACCTACTCCATGCAGTTCGACAGCTACCAGCAGACCCCCGCTTCGGTCCAGGAAGAGATCGTCGCCCGCGTCCGCGGCGAGTAGCCGAACCGGTTTTTCGATTCCCCTCACCACCACCCACCACCAAGTCTGAAGGATTGCCACCATGGCCAAGGAGAAGTTCGAGCGGAACAAGCCTCATCTGAACGTGGGGACGATGGGTCACATCGACCATGGGAAGACGACGTTGACGGCGGCGATCAGTCGTGTGCTGTCTGAGGCGAACCCGAATGTTCAGGCG
>DATCYH010000560.1:0-3791 GCA_036570405.1 Nocardioides sp. | reverse complement strand
CGGCCACGAAGGTCCACTTGCCGCGGACCCGCACCAGCAGGCCCTCGGCGACCAGCGACTCGATCGCCTGACGCACCGTCATCCGGGCCACCCCGAAGCGGGCCACCAGGTGGCGCTCGGACGGGGCGGGCGAGCCGACCGGACGCTCGGAGATGAGCTCGCGCAGGTAGTCACGCACGACGACGTGCTTCAGCGGCGCCACATCCCGACCCCCCACGGATCCTGTCACGGGAAAAAGTGTAGGGATCGCGAGGACCGTCGGTCCGCGGTTTCAGCGAACTCCGTCGAGAGTGACTAGTCGGTCGCGATGGCCGTCAGCACGTCCAACCGCGCCGCACGCCGGGCCGGGAAGACCGCGGCCAGCACCCCGAGCACCGCCGAGCCGATCACGAACCCGACGAGCAGTCCCCACGGGATCGACAGCTCGGTGAGGCCCTGGTCGGCCAGCGCCTTGACCAGGGTGGACCCGAAGATCACGCCCATCACCAGCCCGAGCACCGCGCCGAACACGGCAACGACGACCGATTCGAGGCGAATCATCGTGCGCAGCTGGCGTCGCCCGAGACCGACCGCCCGGAGCAGTCCGACCTCGCGGGTCCGTTCGATGACGGAGAGGCTGAGGGTGTTGACCACGCCAGGACGGCGATCACCACGGAGAGGCCGAGCAGGCCATAGATCATGTAGAGGAACTGATTGATCTGCGCCTTCTGCTCCTCGGCGAACCCCTCGGGGTCCTTCACGGTGACCGTGGGCAGCTCGTCGGTGATCGCCTCGATGTCCTTGCGGACCGCGTCGTTGTCGGCGTTGTCGGCGAGGTTCACGAAGACCATCGCGTCGAGCGGGACCTGCCCACCCTTCTCCAGGGTGTCCGGCGAGACGATGAAGTCACCCGGGACTCCTCCGGCCGCGAAGATCACCGCCACCTCCAACTCCTGGGCACCGGCCTGGAAGGTCATCGGGAAACTCTTGCCGACCCGGTAGCCGAACTTCTCTGCCTGGTTCTCGCTGACAGCCACCTTGCCGGGCCCCAGGTCGGAGACCGACCCGTCGATGACCTCGAGGTTGAAGGCATTGGCCATGTCCTCGGGATCGATCCCGAGCACGAAGGCCGACCCGTTGCCGATCTGCGGATAGCCGGTGCGCATCGACGTGACGCCCTCGACCCCGTCGACCTTGCGCACCTGAGCGGCGATGTCGGGCGAGAACGGCTGACCGACGACGTTCGAGATCACGAACTGGGAGGTCAGCGTCTTCTCGATGGCCTCGTCGGTGCTGGCCGAGGCCGACGCACCGAAGATCGACATCATCGACATCAGGGCCAGACCGATCATCAGCGCACTGGCGGTGGCCGCCGTACGTCGTGGGTTGCGCAGCGTGTTCTGTGCGGCGAGGTTGCCCACGGTGCCGAAGAGCCGGCGATAGACAACGCCAAACAGGTTGAGCAGCGGCCGGCCGAGGATCGCACTCATCAGGGAGACACCGACCAGGACCAGCAGCGCGCCGAGACCGATCAGGGAGAGCCCGAGGCTTCCCTCGCCCATGAACCCAAGGACCATCGAGGCGGCTCCGGCCAGCACAAGCACGGTGCCGATCACCAGACGCCGGCGCAGGGTCGACTCCGGCATCGCGACGTCATCACGCAGCGCGGCCATCGGCGGGATCCGCGAGGCCCGGATCGCCGGGGTCACGGCGGCGACGGCAGTGACGACCAGTCCGACGGCGTAGGCCCAGAAGATCGTGGACGCCGAGACCGAGAAGACCGCCGAACCGAGGTCGAGCCCGAACGTCGCGAAGAGCTCGCGCAGACCCATCGCGAGGAGATAACCCAGTCCCAGGCCGAAGGTGGAGCCGACCACCCCGACCGCGAGCGCCTCGGCGATCACTGAGCGGTTGACCTGGTTGCGGGACGCACCCAGTGCTCTCAGCAGCGCGAGCTCGCGGCTGCGCTGCGCGATCAGGATCGAGAAGGTGTTGATGATCAGGAAGATCCCGACGACCAGGGAGACCCCGGCGAAGACCAGCAGGAAGGTGGTCAGGAAGCCCATGATCTCGTCCAGGCTGGCCTTGTTCTTCTCGACGTACTCGTCGCCGGTCCAGGCCTTGACGCCCGCGGGCAGCACTGCCTGGGCCCGATCGGCGAGCTCGCGCTGGCTCACCGTGTCCTCGGTGTTGAGCGAGATCGCATTGTAGGCGTCCTTGCCGTCGAGGAAGAGGTCCTGCATGTACGTCGTCTCGAGCAGGGACAGCGTTGCGCCGTTGGTGCCGCCGGCGCCGAACTCGACCAGTCCGACGAGCTCGGCTTCGACCTTGGGGGGCGTGGCGCCGGTGACCAGGGTGACGGTGTCACCGATCTCGTAGCCGGCCTTGTCGGCGGTGTCGACGTCGAGCGCGACCTGCTTCGGGCCGTCGGGCATCCTGCCCTGGTCGAGGGTGAGGATCGGCTTGCCGGTCATCGACCGGGCCGAGGTGGGATTGAAGGCGAGTCCGGGCGGGCCGTTGCCCCCGACCACCTTGCCCTCCGTGTCGAGCACGAAGACCGACTGCAGCGAGATCATCGGGTGTACCGACTCGACGCCCTCAAGTTGCTCCAGCTCGGCGACCAGGGAGGCCGGGATCGTGCGGTTGTCCTGGGCGGAGTCGAAGTCCCCGGCCCCGTCGTAGGCAATCTCCACGTCGGCGGTGGAGCCCTCGATGATGTCGTCGAACGTGCCGCCCATGGCGTCGGTGAAGATCAGCGTCCCGGCCACGAACGCGACCCCGAGGACGATCGCGAAGCCGGAGAGCGCGAGCCGGACCTTGCGGGCCAGCAGGTTGCGCCAGGTCACCTTCCACATGACGCTCAGCCCCGCGCTGGCCGCGCGGCGGCGGCATCGGAGGATGCCGGCGCGGTGGGAACCGGCGCCTCGTTCGCGAGCTCCTGCATCTTGGCCAGGATCTGATCGCGGTCGGGGTTGCGCAGCTCGTCGACGATCTTGCCGTCGGCGAGGAAAACGACGCGGTCGGTCCAGGCTGCGGCGACCGGGTCGTGGGTGACCATGACGATGGTCTGCCCGTGCTCGTCGACGCTGCTGCGGAGCAGCTGCAGCACCTCGGCGCCCGAGCGGGAGTCGAGGTTTCCGGTCGGCTCGTCGGCGAAGACGATGCTCGGACGGCTGACCAGGGCGCGGGCGACGGCCACGCGCTGCTGCTGGCCACCGGAGAGCTCGTTGGGCTTGTGCGTGAGTCGCGAGCCGAGGTCGACGGTGGCGATCACCTGGTCGAACCACGCGCGGTCCGGCTTTTTCCCGGCGATGGAGATCGGCAGGGTGATGTTCACCTCCGCGGTCAGCGTGGGGACCAGGTTGAAGGACTGGAAGACGAAGCCGATCTCGTCGCGGCGCAACCGGGTCAGCGCCTTGTCGTTCATCCCGGACAGCTGGTGCTCGCCGATCTGCACCGACCCGCTGTCGGCGCGGTCGAGCGCTGCGCAGCAGTGCATCAGGGTGGACTTGCCGGACCCGCTGGGACCCATCACGGCGGTGAACTCGCCGGCGTGGATGTCGAGGGTGACATCGTCGAGGGCCCGGACCTCGGCCTGGCCCACGCCGTAGGTCTTGACCAGGTTCTGCACCCGGGCTGCCGGCGCGGCCGTCCCGGTCGTTGCGCGAGTTGTCATGGCGACAAACCTAGGCGATCCGGACCGGTGCGGGGCAAGTGCTTTGATGCCGGTTCCGGGGTGAGTCAGGGTGAACCCCGACACCCGGAAAGTCTGTCGAACGCTTGTTCGATAAACTGCTAGGCTCCGGACATGA
>DATCYH010000559.1:0-4811 GCA_036570405.1 Nocardioides sp. | reverse complement strand
GTCACCTCGCCCGACACCGTGCGCCTCAAGGTTCGCCGCGACCTGCTCGGATCGAGTCACCATCTCGTCGAAGGAGTACACGCGGCACGGCTGCCGTCCTCCTCTACGATGACCAACGCCGCTGCGTCGTTGCCCCGAGCGAACTCGTCGAACCAGTCGTGGACGAAGTTGAACCCCGGCCCAACATCAGGCCAGGAGAACTCGGCTACTGCCTCACCGTATGCCAAGCGCAGGGCACGGAGCTGGTCGCGGGCGGTCGCCAGCCGTGAGCTTGGCGTGGCGGACGGGGTGGTTCTCATGAATCGGACTCCTTGATAGGACTGGCTGGTGGCCGCGACAGAGGGTGACCATGCATCAGGCGGCTGGGGGAGACGAAGAACCGTGTCATCGACAGTGGCCGCTGATAAGCCACGTCTTCCTCCGATGTGCTTCGTAGTGACTCGCGCCACACCCGGCGAGCGAAAGTCTCGATCCGCGACCCACCTGGAACTACACCTATCCGGGGGTAGCCTCTAGTTATCCGCTCGGAATGGACGCGCGGACCCTCGTTGGCGGTTTGGAGGAGGATCGGGTGGACAACAGCGATGCGGTGACTGCCTCGATCGAGCGCCTGTTGCCCGAACGGTTGCAACGCCTACGCCGCCTGACCGCTCTTCCCGTCGCCTTCGGTGGGGTTACGCGCGACACTACCGCGGGTCGATCCCTCGTTCTGACCCGTCTAGCTGGCACCACGGGAGCTGGCCTGCAAGGGCTCACGGTCGCACCCCATCTGGGACTAGGCGGCAGAGTGCTCGACAGCGCAACGCCGCAGCGAGTCGAGCACTACGCCTCCACGGTGCACATCACGCACGACTTCGACCACATCGTTGTGGACCAGGAGAAACTCACCGCCGTGGCCGCCGTACCGATTGTCGTACGCGGCAGAGTGCAAGGGGTGCTGTACGGGGCTGTTCGGGGTGACCACCCCCTTGGTGACCGAATCATGCGGTTAGCCGAGATCGTCGCTGACCAGCTCGCGCAGGACATCGAGGACTCCCTGCAGCCGACCGACGCACCGCCCCCTGACCCGATGCCTGCGGCTCTCGACGCGCTGACCGAGATCATCGCCGAGACCGATGACCTCATCCTGCGCGACCGCCTGCAGGCCATCCACCAACTCATCGCGGGGACACCGAAGTCGATCGGGCACCACATCGGACTGGCTCCGCGAGAGATCGACGCGCTCCGACTGGTGGCGCTCGGATCGACTAACGCGGAGGTCGCTGCACGGCTCGGCCTCAGCCAAGAGACCGTCAAGGCCTACCTGCGTACAGCGATGCGCAAACTCGGCGCGCACAACCGCACAGCTGCGGTCCATACGGCGCGCCTCGCGGGCCTTCTGTGACACACCCCTCCCGGTCTCGACACCGCCCTGAAACCGTGCGAAGCCCCTTTTAGCGCCTCCGGCGCAGAAGGCGTCGCGCCACGTGAGCCCGACGGTCAGCAGGCGCTCGACATCAGTGTGCGTCACAGCCTCGCCGATAACGGCGGCGCCGTATACCCCCGAACGGGAGTAGTCGGATTCCGGCTGCAGGCCCGAAGTTTGCTTCCGTGCGTTTGTGACACCGGTCATGCGCCGGAGCGAAAGGTGGGGAATCGATCATGAATTTCCGGGTCGAGCGCGATTTGATGGTCCCGATGCGAGATGGAGCCGCCCTCGCCACTGATGTGTGGATCCCCGACAGCGGTCCGGCACCCGTGTTGTTGGCGCGAACTCCGTACGGCAAAGACGTCATAGCGGGCGGCGCGCTTGGCCTGGCCGTCACCCCCGACTTCCTCACCTTGCTGAATGCCGGTTACGCGATTGTCTCGCAGGATTGCCGTGGGACGTTCAAGTCCGAGGGCAACTTCACACCGCTCGTCCACGATGCCGAGGACGGCGCTGACACCATCGCCTGGCTGGAAAAGCAGTCGTGGTGTGACGGCACGATTGGCACCTTCGGCGCCTCCTACCTCGGCTTCACCCAGTGGACCGCGGCCTCGCAGACTCCCGAGGGGCTCAAGGCGGTGGCGCCGACCTTGACGTCTGCGGACACCTACCGGGCACCTTGGTACTCCGCCGGCGGTGCGCTGAGCTGGCACACCGTCTGGTCCTGGAGCACCACCATGGCACTCCTCGACGCGCAGCGGTCGTTGGCAACAGGCACTGGTGAACTCGAGACGTTGATGGCACTGGCGGGGAGCATGGGGGACCCGCAAACCCACGTAAATGAGATGCCCGGAGACCAGGACCTCCTCCTGAAGTCGTGGCCGTGGTTCGAGGACTGGCTCGAACACCACGACCGCGACCAGTATTGGCAGGCCATCGGTGTCGACTCCCCCGAAGCGGTGACCGTCCCGGCGCTCCATGTCGGCGGCTGGTTCGACATCTTCATCGTGGAGACCACTCGCGAGTACACGCGTTTGAAGGCCAAAGGCGGCAGCGTGCAGGCGCGCGACGGACAGCGGCTAATCATCGGCCCGTGGGACCATATGTCCTACGCTGGCGTCTACCACGACCGGCAATTCGGTCTCTCCGCCGATGCGCCGCCGACCTTACCGGGGCGCACGTGCAATTCTATGACCGCTGGCTACGGGGGCGGGCCGATGCACTGGACGGCACGGCCCCGGTGCGCATCTTCGTCATGGGCATCGATCAGTGGCGCGACGAGCCGGACTGGCCTCTGCCCGACACCACCTATGTCGACTACCACCTCGACAGCGCCGGTGAGGCCAACACCGCGGACGGGGACGGTGTCCTACGTACCCACCCAGCGTCGACCGAGGCGGTCGACACCTACGACTATGATCCGGCCCAGCCGGTGCCCAGCCTCGGCGGCCGGATCATGCTGCCCGTGGCGCTCAATGCCGTCGGGCCGGTCGACCAGAGCCCAGTCGAAACCCGGCACGACGTGGTGTGCTTCACCACGCCGGTGCTAGACGAGCCGGTCGAGGTCACTGGCCACGTGTCCTTGGTGCTGCACGTTGCCTCGTCGGCCCTCGACACCGACTTCACCGGCAAATTGGTCGACGTCTTCCCAGACGGGCGCGCCATTTACCTCACTGACGGCATCCTGCGGGCGCGCTATCGCCACTCCCTGGCCGAGCCCGAGCTCCTCGAGCCCGGTCACGTCTACGAGATCACCCTGGACCTGTCGGCGACCTCCAACGTGTTCCTGCCCGGTCACCGGATCCGACTGGAGGTATCCAGCAGCAACTTCCCCCGCTTCGACCGCAACACCAACACCGGCGGGACCATCAACAGAGAGTCCCTTCAGCAGTCCCTCGTCGCCACCAATCGCATCCTGCACGGCCCGGCACACCCCAGCCGCCTCGTCCTGCCCATAATTCGCCGCTGAGCGGCCGACCTGTCTCTTCGACCTGACCACCGGGTCAGCTTCACGCGATCGGCGGCTCCGGCTGCGATGACCGTGAGGACAACGTCTCGAGTAAGTTCGAAGGCGTCGAATGGGACCGCACATCGAATCGCACATGCGGCAGCGATCCCGGCGACGCCGTCGGAGGGTCGGACGTCAGCCCATACGCCGCCGCCCGCCTAGAGGATGTCAGCAATCTGCCTGCCACCTATCTCGAGGTGGGCGCAGCAAATGTATTCCGAGATGAAGTTCTCCTGTACGCGCTCAGACTCGGTCAAGCCGGCGTCCCAACTGAGATGCGTTGTTGGGCAGGAGGCCTCCACGCCTTCGAACTGATCCTTCCCAACGATCCCATGTCGGAACAAGCCATCGCGGCGCGAACCAACTATGTCAAGCGAGCGCTGCGCAAGGAACGCTGAACGCCGGAACTCCTGGATTGCTCGACCCGACGGCTGGCGCGCATCCTGTGCTCGCGGTCTGCCCTGCGAGATCCTGGACGGACGTGGTGCCCTCGTGTCGGTCGTCAACTCGAGCCCGCACCTACGAGCAGTTGCGCCACCGCGCCGCTCCGCTGAAGGCCATGCCCGAGGTTCGCAAGGCCATTGAAGAGACCGAACGGACGAGCGTACTCGCCAGGGTGCTGGTGCGCGCCCTGAGTCGGATTGATGCACTGCGGTCTGGGTTGGTGGCAACGCGACGAAGTCGTCCACCCGAGCTTGGCGCGACGAGCGTTGATGGTGGTGCGTCAGGAAGGGATTGGACACCTCCAATCAGAGGTGCGGCTTGACTGACCCGCGGCCTCAGAGCGAACGAGCAGGCCTTCTCGGAATTCGGTGCGGCTGGCGATTTGATCGAGGCCGCCGACCCGGGATCTGACGATCACCACGTGGCGCGAAGGACGCTCGCAAGCGGTGCCCGGCCGTGCCCGCGAGCGAACATCTCCGATCGGATAATTAATGATCGTCAATCTGCCGGGCGTTGCCGGCTTGGTGCTCGCCGCTCCGCGCGCGCCGGGGGTCGCAGGCGCGGAGCGGCGAGGTAAGGGGACGGGGGCGCGTCGTCGAGGTTGGCGGCGAGCGTCCCGTGGTGAGCAGGCGCATCTGCACCTGGTCGGTAGAGATTGGCAACGTGTGTGACCGGGGCTATCGGGTCTCGAACTGAACCGCCTGCTTTGACTCCAACATCGGTGCCAGCAGCTCGCCGATGACGCACAGGTGCTCGGAGTGGTTGAAGTAGCTGGACAGTGCATCGCTGCTGGCAGCAGCAGTGGTTGGTGTCGATGACGTGACGCTGTCCCTCCCTTCGAGGTGGCGGACTACGTCGACTTCTACGCCTCCGCGCACCACGGGCATCGAACGGGGAGGACTCTCCAGCCCGGGCAACCCCGAGCCGCTGCTGCCGAACTGGAAGCACCTG